>NZ_JAWRXB010000995.1:0-257 GCF_046535245.1 Paraburkholderia sp. SIMBA_030 | reverse complement strand
CGTCGCGGCCACGCTCGGCCATCACGCCGCCAGCCGTTTCTTCCGCGTCACGCTGCCGATTGCGTGGCCCGCCATCCGCGCGGGGCTCGCGCTCGCGTGGCTGCGCGCGTTCGGCGAATTCGGCGCGACCGTGATGGTCGCGTATCACCCGTATTCGCTGCCCGTCTATACCTATGTGGTGTTCGGCGGTCAGGGCCTGCCCGCGATGATGCCGCTGCTGCTGCCCACGCTCGGCATCGCGATCGTCTGCGCGATGC
>NZ_JAWRXB010000994.1:0-257 GCF_046535245.1 Paraburkholderia sp. SIMBA_030 | reverse complement strand
CCAGACGTTGGAGGTGGTGGCCGGTCTTTAACCTCAAACTGCCGTTTTGGCTCGACGGCCCGGAGTTGGCCAAGCTCAAAGGTGCCGCACAAGCGTGGTGGGGCAACGTCGAGGGCTGGCTGAATTGGCCGCTGCATCAGATCGACCCTGACATCTGCCCGCTCTCTTTGCTCGACGTGCTCGCCTGGCAACGCGACATCACCCGCTTCCCCGGGGAGGCGGAAAGTTTGTACCGCCTGCGCATCAAGCACGCCTAC
>NZ_JAWRXB010000993.1:0-257 GCF_046535245.1 Paraburkholderia sp. SIMBA_030 | reverse complement strand
CTTTGGACTGTTTCTTGAGGGTTCCCGCAGGTGGAGGCGTTAGAGGTTCTTATCGGCATAAACGCGCAGGGCATCCCTGACAAATGCTGCCCCGACTTCTCCGCCGTAATTCGCAGCGAACCGCGGATCGGCGACGTACATTTCACCGAGTCCGGTGACGTACCCCTTTACATCACCGACGGGAGCCGCCGTCGGCGTGCCTGGAATCCCCGTAAGCCACTCGACGTGCCTGCGCGCAAGGTCCTGGGCCACTTGGC
>NZ_JAWRXB010000992.1:0-257 GCF_046535245.1 Paraburkholderia sp. SIMBA_030 | reverse complement strand
GCCGTGGTGAATGTGGGCGTCTTCAACTCCGGCCTGCTGTCCAAGAACAGGCCCGCGGCCGATGCCACATACAACTACGAGGCGGCGCCCCGGGAACTGTTGGACAGGGCCAACCAGCTGGCGGACATCTGCTTGGCGCACGGCACCACTCTGCCTGCCGCCGTCGTCGCATTCCCGTACCAGCATCCTGCCGTGACAAGCGTGGTCTTGGGCATGCGCACCCCGGAGCAGGTGCAACAAAACCTCGATTTGGTCGC
>NZ_JAWRXB010000991.1:0-257 GCF_046535245.1 Paraburkholderia sp. SIMBA_030 | reverse complement strand
ATTCCGTGATTTTCATGGTGTTTTAAATTGGCTGTTTATGGTTTTTCGTACTGTACTAAAGGAAACTAAGATGTATCTTGACAAGAAGGCCTTTCAATACTCCGATGACTTACTTCAAAATTAGTCAGAACATCAATTACGTCAATATGATCAGGATCATATAGATATGCTATATGCTGTTTTTTTTAACCTGTCAGGTTCGTTTGTTTAAGGATGATCCCTAAGATGTTGTAAAATAGCTGCTGTCTTTGTATCAG
>NZ_JAWRXB010000990.1:0-257 GCF_046535245.1 Paraburkholderia sp. SIMBA_030 | reverse complement strand
GCCGACCCGGGCCATGTGCCGGTTGCTCGGGGTCTCGCATAGCGGCTTTTACGAATGGCTCGGTCGAGCGCCGAGCAAGCGCTCGCAGGAGAACGTGCGCCTCACGCGACTGGTACGGGAGAGTTTCGAGTTAAGCGATAAAACCTACGGTAGCCCACGCATCTGGCACGACCTGCGTGCGGCGGGCGAACGCTGTGGAGTGAATCGTGTTGCCCGATTGATGCAGCAGGCCGGATTGCAGGCTCGAAAGCGGCGAC
>NZ_JAWRXB010000989.1:0-257 GCF_046535245.1 Paraburkholderia sp. SIMBA_030 | reverse complement strand
AAGCTCTTCAAACTTTTTCCACGCTTCATCGAGAACGGTATCGTCGTAGAATCCCCAGTCGTTGCGATAGTGCGGGTCGGCTACCACGCTTTTCAGCTCTTCTGAGCCGTATAAGTGGTCGAAGCCATGCGACTTCAGGAACACATCTTTACCGGCAAAACGCAGATTCGCGCCCTGCACGAAATAGTTCTGATAACCCGAGTTTTTCAGGATATCTCCCAGACAGATGTTCTGCGGGAAGAAGCTGGAGACAGAGG
>NZ_JAWRXB010000988.1:0-257 GCF_046535245.1 Paraburkholderia sp. SIMBA_030 | reverse complement strand
GACTTGCTGGGCGGTGCGATCCGCGACGAGATTCCGTTCAGCGCCTACCTGTTTTTCAAGTACGCCCAGCACATCGATTCCCCCTACAAGCCCGACAGCTGGGGTGAAGCGCTGAACGAAGAGCAGATCGTCGCCCAGGCTCGGCGCATGATCGAGACCTATGGTTTCAAGAGCATCAAGCTCAAGGCCGGCGCGCTGGAACCGGAGCATGAAGTGGCGTGCATCAAGGCGCTGAAAAAGGCCTTTCCGGGTTACCC
>NZ_JAWRXB010000987.1:0-257 GCF_046535245.1 Paraburkholderia sp. SIMBA_030 | reverse complement strand
CGTGGTGCTCAAGCTGATCTCCGGGTACGTACCGGCCCATGAACTGAACCTGCCGCTGCACACGGCGATTCAGGAAATTGCCGAAGAGTGCCTGCTGGAAACCCCGGAAGGCTGGCTCGGCGGGCGTTTTAATGACACGTGGTTGCCTGCGCCCTATGCCAGTGCCCTGCACTACCGCGAGGCGCTACCGTTTCGCCTGACGCCGTTGTCCGGTTCGGCGCGGCCGGTGCGGTGCGCCAACCTGCAACTGATCGAAC
>NZ_JAWRXB010000986.1:0-257 GCF_046535245.1 Paraburkholderia sp. SIMBA_030 | reverse complement strand
GTAAAGAAAAAGTTTAAATTTGTGCTTGATATTCCTGAATACTCGTATCCTATACCTCCTGAACTTCCTGAGGTTCCAGGATTCCCTCCACTTCCTAAACCCAGAAAAGACAATCTGAAGATTGTTTTAAAAAGAGGCAGTGAGATCATCATTCCGCAGCTGACAATAACAGAAGGGATGTATAAGGAGTATAATCTTAATGGTTATCCAGGTACTTATAGCCTTGAATTTGTTTCTACAGGAGGTGCAGTAGTGAC
>NZ_JAWRXB010000985.1:0-257 GCF_046535245.1 Paraburkholderia sp. SIMBA_030 | reverse complement strand
CCGGCGATCACGCAGTCCTCGCGGGTAATGATGGTCGCCTTGGCCAGGCGCTCGGCAGGGATCAGCTGCGCGGTGATATCGCCACTGCCGATGTCCTCCAGCAGCGCGCGGCGCACGTTGGCTTCGATTTCGGCGGTCAGGTCGGCGAGGCGTAGGTTCGGCATGGTCGGCTCCACAAGCTAGATGCCGGCGATTATAGGGCAGGGGGCCGGTGTGTACAGCGCCCTGGCGGGTGACCTTTGGTCGGTCGGTGTGAG
>NZ_JAWRXB010000984.1:0-257 GCF_046535245.1 Paraburkholderia sp. SIMBA_030 | reverse complement strand
ACGCGTGTACCGCTACGAGAGCGGCACGTATGCGGCCGACATCGCGGTGGACGATGCGGGCCTCGTCACCGATTACGACGAATGGCGGCGGATCGGCGCGACGCATTCGCCGTAACGCGTCGCAGCGACGGGGCGTCAGCGCGCGTTGGCGACCGTTACCTTGCCGGGAATCAGCTTCAGCGTGCTGAACGCGTCGGCGATCTTCTGCTGATACGCGAGCGTCGCATCGGTGATGGGCTGCACACCGTAGCCGGCCC
>NZ_JAWRXB010000983.1:0-257 GCF_046535245.1 Paraburkholderia sp. SIMBA_030 | reverse complement strand
GCGGCCTGCTCTTCCGTTCGTTGCGACAGGTTCGTATTGCCTGCGGCGATTTCGCTCACGCCCGTATCGATCGAATCGGTGCCATGCCGCACGGTGTTCACCGTCGCGATCAGCGACTCCTGCATCTTGCGCAGCGCCGCCGCGAGACGTCCCATTTCGTTGTCGCTAACGTTGTCGATACGGCCCGTCAGATCACCGTTTGCGATGCGCTGGAATTGCTCGATGGTGGCATCGACGGGATGGACGATTGCGCGAAC
>NZ_JAWRXB010000982.1:0-257 GCF_046535245.1 Paraburkholderia sp. SIMBA_030 | reverse complement strand
CATTGATTCCCTTCCACTTCTGGTTGCCCGGCGCCATGGCCGCGCCCACTCCGGTGAGCGCCTACCTGCATGCTGCTGCCATGGTGAAGGCCGGCATTTACATCGTGGCGCGGCTGGCACCCGGTTTTTCAGAATCCCCCTGCTGGCTGCCGCTTGCCCTGGGTCTTGGCCTGGCAACGATGCTCGTGGGTGGGTACCGGGCCCTGCGCCAAACCGACATCAAACTGATCCTTGCCTACGGAACAGTGAGCCAACTC
>NZ_JAWRXB010000981.1:0-257 GCF_046535245.1 Paraburkholderia sp. SIMBA_030 | reverse complement strand
AAAGTGAGCCCTGATATTTCACGCATTATTATGGAAGATGGTAACGCAATAGATATCAAAGACGCTGCTATCAAAAATGGTTTCCGCGACTTGCGACGTTCTGGGATCTTAAAAGTTTTGCAAGGTGTCACGAGTATTCAAGAAATGATGCGGGTGACTTCTGAATAATAAATGAAGTTTATATTATAAGTCTTAGTATTCTAACTATTAGTTGGTAACTGATTTATAAACCAGCAATGTCCTTTATCTTATATCTT
>NZ_JAWRXB010000980.1:0-257 GCF_046535245.1 Paraburkholderia sp. SIMBA_030 | reverse complement strand
AAGACCACGCGATCGGCATGCTCCGGTGCATGCAACGCAGCTTCAATCGCGAACTGCACCCCCATGGAATGGCCCACCAAAATGTAGGACTCGATTCCGCAGGACGCCAAGGCCGCGGCAATGAACGCCCCGTAATCTTCTACCTGAAGTCGCCGTCCCGGCTTGGGCGTGCCTGCGAAACCTGGCAGGTCCAAGGAATAGGTGGGGGAATCCGCGCCAAGGACCGCGTGGAGCCGGGCGAGGTACCTGTGCGATAC
>NZ_JAWRXB010000979.1:0-257 GCF_046535245.1 Paraburkholderia sp. SIMBA_030 | reverse complement strand
AGAAATAAGCGCGTCATCTGACACAAGGCGCGATACCTGATTAATACTTTGGCTATTCGCTGATGCTTTCATTGCGGCGGCATAGTTCTGGACCAAATCTTCGGTCATAGTAGCCGCTTGCGCATTGATACTGATGGTGCTGGCTACTGCTACGATTGCAGTGATGCTGGCGCTTTTCACCAATAGGGCTAATAGCCTATTTCCCAATAATTTTTTCATGATAATCCTTAGCGATATTTTTTTCGTTAGTGTCATAT
>NZ_JAWRXB010000978.1:0-257 GCF_046535245.1 Paraburkholderia sp. SIMBA_030 | reverse complement strand
ATCACCGCTATCTGGCACAACATCGAGTCGGTGATGATAGAAGAGATGAATCAGACACCGCCACAATGGCCAATGATTTTGACCTGATACGTAGAAGCCTCCATAACGGAGGCTTCTTTTTTATGGCTGGCAGATGCTTTAATCATCCACCTTAAAACAATATAACCTATTGTTTTAATGACAAATCAGAACGGAATGTCATCATCAAAGTCCATCGGCGGCTCGTTAGACGGCGCTGCCGGAGCGGACTGCTGCGG
>NZ_JAWRXB010000977.1:0-257 GCF_046535245.1 Paraburkholderia sp. SIMBA_030 | reverse complement strand
CCTCGTGGCCGCGGGCAACGTCCAGAACGTCGACAAGGTCGACGACCAGCTGACCGTCACGAATCCCGCACCGGAAGCGCAGCACCACACGGTGGTCGCGGGCGACAACCTCTGGAAGATCGCCGAAAAGTACTACGGCAGCGGCGCGAAGAACGACGTCATATTCCAGGCCAACACGCCGATGCTCAAGAGCCCGGACAAGATCTATCCGGGTCAGGTGCTCGTCATTCCGCCGCTGCAGTAAAGTAAAACCTGCG
>NZ_JAWRXB010000976.1:0-257 GCF_046535245.1 Paraburkholderia sp. SIMBA_030 | reverse complement strand
ATCAATAATAACTATGCTAAAACAAACACTATAAAATGCATTGATACATTTTTATTACAAATGAAAATTATTCAGTAATATCATTGCCAGTTATATACAATGCAAAAATATAATAACGCTATCTTTAATTCAAATTTCAATCTATTTATATATCAAAAATTGGATTTATTGTTAATTAGAATACTTATTAGATTTGAATTTTTTATCAGATATTCGCAGGGTAAGTTAACTTATCCAAGGCACTTAAATAACGCTAG
>NZ_JAWRXB010000975.1:0-257 GCF_046535245.1 Paraburkholderia sp. SIMBA_030 | reverse complement strand
ATCGATTCCAGTCAAGGGATCGTCAACGCCAGCGGCACGGCGCAGCTGTCAGACAACTGGCCGGTGGACATCACTCTCAATAGTACACTGAACGTGGAGCCGTTGAAAGGTGAAAAGGTGAAGCTGAAAGTGGGCGGCGCGCTGCGCGAACAGCTGGAGATTGGCGTTAATCTTTCCGGTCCGGTGGATATGGATTTACGCGCCCAGACGCGACTGGCGGAAGCCGGATTGCCGCTCAACGTGGAAGTGAACAGCAA
>NZ_JAWRXB010000974.1:0-257 GCF_046535245.1 Paraburkholderia sp. SIMBA_030 | reverse complement strand
ATCATTTATTCGTGGTAATTGCTCCTTTCAAACTTAAACCTGTATCCGATCATCTGGTCCATTTAAAAGATAATAAGCCTAAATTTCCTTTTTGGTTTTCCGCATACCTGGACAGAAATGGTAAGCTTTACATTCCTGATGAAATGTTTCCCTTATTTCAAAGGAAATATCTTGAACCCCTTGCTGATGAAAGAACTGAATTTATATTTGGTACTGTTGAAGATGTTGATCTGGCGACAACTTTAGGAAAAGAGAAC
>NZ_JAWRXB010000973.1:0-258 GCF_046535245.1 Paraburkholderia sp. SIMBA_030 | reverse complement strand
CTTATCCATACCCGATACAATTGTGTACACATTCTACACAATTGTGGGCATATTGCATATTATGTGCAATTATGGGTTTCCATAGTGCAGGGCTCCATAAATGATTTACTTTTATCCTGTGATAGAAATCACACAAAAAAGAATTAATTATTATATTTACAAAAACACAAATGCTTATGAAGACAAATCTAGTCTATGGACTTTTATTGTTAAGCACGTTCACAGTTTCCCTCAATTCGTGTAGAACAGATGAGATGC
>NZ_JAWRXB010000972.1:0-258 GCF_046535245.1 Paraburkholderia sp. SIMBA_030 | reverse complement strand
CTGGTTTCAGCGAGCCGCGGTGACTGATGGAGACGTCCCTTCTCCCCTCGGGGAGAAGGTGGCCCGACAGGGCCGGATGAGGGGGCCACGGATACAGGCGATCACCATCTAAAAGCCTGCCGCTGCAAACCGCGCTTCGCTCCCCCAAAACGGCGTTGTCCGCCAAGGCTTGCGCCGCCCACGGAAAACGGTATGCGGTACCCCGACCTGCCGCAAATCCCACGAAATGGAGACGCCTTGACCTCACCTCTCAAAATT
>NZ_JAWRXB010000971.1:0-258 GCF_046535245.1 Paraburkholderia sp. SIMBA_030 | reverse complement strand
CAATCCACGAACGCCCACAGTTCCAAGGCAAGGGCGGCCAGGCCAAGGATGAAGGAGATCCCGTTGGTGACATAGGCGATCAAGAGTTTTCCGTCCACGCCCCAAGCCTAGCCGTCCAGCGACTTCAGCGCCTGCTCGAGGTCTGACCAGAGGTCCTCCACGTTCTCGATCCCCACGCTGAGCCTGACCAGGTTTTCAGGAACGCTGTGCGGCTCTGCCGCGTGCCGGCGTCGTCGTTCAATGAGTGACTCAACGCCT
>NZ_JAWRXB010000970.1:0-258 GCF_046535245.1 Paraburkholderia sp. SIMBA_030 | reverse complement strand
AAAGCGGGGTCGGCAAGGACATCGTCGCGCGGCGGCTGCACGACCTGAGCGCGCGCCGAGACGGGCCGTTCGTGCCCGTCAACTGCGGCGCGATTCCGGCCGACATCGCCGAAGCGCAATTGTTCGGCCATGAGAAAGGGAGTTTCACCGGTGCGATCGCGCAGCGCGAGGGGTTCTTCGAAGCCGCGTGCGGCGGCACGCTGCTCCTCGACGAAATCGCGGAAATGCCTGCGGCGCTGCAGGTGAAACTGCTCCGGG
>NZ_JAWRXB010000969.1:0-258 GCF_046535245.1 Paraburkholderia sp. SIMBA_030 | reverse complement strand
TCGAGCGTCCGCTCCGCCTTCTCCGTGATCCTGATCTGCTTCTCGCGCCGGTCGCGCGGATTACCCAACCGCTCGATCCAGCCGCCCTCCTCCATCCGGTCCAGCAACCGGCCAGCCGAAATCGGCGCGACTTCCAGCAGGTCCGCGAGCCGCGCCTGGTTGATATCGCCGTAAAACTACAGATACGCGAGCGCTCGGCACTGCGCGCGCGTCAGATCGATCGACAGCCGCGCGAGGTCGTCGAAACGCTTGCCGAGC
>NZ_JAWRXB010000968.1:0-258 GCF_046535245.1 Paraburkholderia sp. SIMBA_030 | reverse complement strand
CGACCACGAGGTCGGACAGCGAGGGCGTCGACAACGGCAATTCAGGGGTAGTCATAGGCTGTGCAACAGCGCGTCGATGGCCCGGCTTACGTGATGGATCGACTCTTCGGCCATCAGCATGACGAGATGCGCGCGAAAACGCTGGTCTTCCAGCGCGAAGTTGACTTCGACGAGCAGCGCGAGATCCCACGCGAGCAGGCCGGGCTGGAACACTTCGTCGAGCGTGACGGCGTCGCCGAGCAGGCCCGGCTGCGAAAA
>NZ_JAWRXB010000967.1:0-258 GCF_046535245.1 Paraburkholderia sp. SIMBA_030 | reverse complement strand
ACGCGAGGCGGACCGATTCCCGCTGCGTGTCAGTCAGGGTGCCAAGGCATCTGCTGACGGCCTCGGCTTCCAATGCTGTATCGGCCTCTTCGACAACTAAGTCCCGATCCCTGTCCTGGCTTGCCGCTCCGTATTTCGCTTCCCGGTCCGTCGCGGCCTGGACTGCCCGCACGCGGTCTATGGCGCGCCGATGGGCGATTGTCATGAGCCAGGCCAATGGACTGCCGGCGGCGCGATCGAAGCGCGCAGCACCTTGCC
>NZ_JAWRXB010000966.1:0-258 GCF_046535245.1 Paraburkholderia sp. SIMBA_030 | reverse complement strand
CTAGCGTCGAACTGTAAGCCAAATGATCTTACTTCCGGAGAGACGGTGAATCCTTGGGGACTGAGAACTGAGTCATGCCACGAGTTGCCAGAAGCCACGCTCGTGGCCTCATCAAGGTTTTTCTGCGCCGAGGCTCCAAGAGCCACCGCCTCTTCTATCTCAGCAAATTGTTTAGCCACGGACTCATAAACAGAATCTTGATAGTGATAGGGAGCGAGGCTCCACTTGTGCTTCCGATCTGAGAGCGCCTGCTCCCAG
>NZ_JAWRXB010000965.1:0-258 GCF_046535245.1 Paraburkholderia sp. SIMBA_030 | reverse complement strand
CTTCAGTTATCAGAGTGATCATGCGGCCGGCGAGAAGGTCGTGACGGTGCTCATGTCGGGCCGCAACCTGAAGTTCTCGAATGTATGGGACGAACTTGAAAGTCGGGCGTTCCTGCCCCTACTTACAGGCGGCTATCCAATCGTTCGATACCTGATTGAAATGGATGGCCCGGATCTCGCGTTGATTATGGGGATCCCGGTGTTCGGCCTCTATATGAGGGACATCTTCGGGTTGTATGCACGAACTGGTGATACACC
>NZ_JAWRXB010000964.1:0-258 GCF_046535245.1 Paraburkholderia sp. SIMBA_030 | reverse complement strand
ACCAGTCGGCAGCGTTCTCCGACTTCCACGGCACGGGCGCTAACCCCGCAGCCAACGCGGCGCTCACCGACGCGGCCTTCGTCGCCAATCGCTTCCGCGTAGTCCAAAGCCGCGTTCATGTTGAACCGAAAGCGGCCCCAGCGGTAGCTGGCTGAAAGTCATAAGACGAAAGCACGTCGATCGTCCTATGCCTTTTGGCCGAATGGACCGCGCCGTGCGCGCCAACTAACATGACATCGGATCGGCATTGAACACCGG
>NZ_JAWRXB010000963.1:0-258 GCF_046535245.1 Paraburkholderia sp. SIMBA_030 | reverse complement strand
CCAGCAAACCCGCCGTGACCGTTTTCAGCAGGTGCAGCCAGATCGCGCCATGGCCGGCTCGCCATTCGCGCAGGCCGCGCCGCGCCGCGCGCCAAAGAATTTCAGCGCGCCGACGCGAGTCGATCGCTCGATGTATCGCTGGCTGGCGGTTCATGGACTGCGGACTACGCTCGGAATGATACGAAGAATGCCGCTGCTTACGCAGGGCAGAACAACGTGGTTGCACGGGGCCGGAGCGTGCGGTGATCGCGAATCCAC
>NZ_JAWRXB010000962.1:0-258 GCF_046535245.1 Paraburkholderia sp. SIMBA_030 | reverse complement strand
ATGTAGGAAGCAGTGATTTCCTTTCACATGGAATCCGTCAGACGAAAGTATTACAGAAATACATTGATCTTAAAAGTACAGATCATGTACTGGATGTAGGATGTGGAATAGGAAGAACTGCCGTTGCCCTGACTGAAGTATTATCAGAGGGAACCTATGATGGCTTTGATGCGGTAGAAAAAGGAATTAACTGGTGCAACAAGCATATCCATACAAAACATTCTCATTTCAATTTTAAGTTTACGCCGATTTATAATG
>NZ_JAWRXB010000961.1:0-258 GCF_046535245.1 Paraburkholderia sp. SIMBA_030 | reverse complement strand
GCCAGTTCCTGACCGACCGGCAGCGTCAGATACGCGTAGCCCGCGCCCGGCACGACCCGCTTCATCAGATAGCGATAGTTGAATGCATTGCCCTCGCTGTCGTTGCCCGACACGACGGTGAAGCGGTACGACGCCGTATCGGCAGCGCTCCACCACCAGCCGTCGCTGCGGTACTGGTATGCGCCGATCTCGGCCCAGCCTCGCGTATCGGCGTCCCACTGGTTGATCTGCAGACTGCCGTCCGCATTGGCGAGCACC
>NZ_JAWRXB010000960.1:0-258 GCF_046535245.1 Paraburkholderia sp. SIMBA_030 | reverse complement strand
CATTCGAAGACGGAAAGCTCCTCTTCCTCCGCAACTGGCCCTACGTTTACAACCTCGCGAAGACTGACGGTTCGTCCACTGTGAAAGACACGTTCAAGATGGCACCGCTTCCGGGTAAGAGCGGACCGGGCGCCTCATCACTGGGCGGCCACAACGTCGCCATGAGTGTCTACTCCAAGAACAAGGCCACCGTCTCGGACTTCCTCAAGTTCATCACCAGTGAAGAGACCCAGCGCTTCTACGCAACGCAGGGTTCGC
>NZ_JAWRXB010000959.1:0-258 GCF_046535245.1 Paraburkholderia sp. SIMBA_030 | reverse complement strand
CGGCGAGCGCGGTCGCGAGCCTGTCCGGCCTGGACGGTGCCCATACGGCGTCTGGGTCTGTGAGGAGGCCGGAGGCGAAGGGTGCCTGGTTGAGGACCGGCACGTTGCCTGCGGCCAACAGTTCGCCGGGAACAAGGGAGATGTTGGTAAAGGAGATGGCCAGGCCGGCAATGGTGCGGTTGTAGAGGATGTTCAAATCGCGCGGAGGGAGGTTTCCGTGGTTGGTGACCGGAATTTTCCATCTACTGACGATGTCGC
>NZ_JAWRXB010000958.1:0-258 GCF_046535245.1 Paraburkholderia sp. SIMBA_030 | reverse complement strand
AGCGTGGCCACGGCGTCGATGATGCGCGACGGCGGCGCGTCGATCGGCCGCGATTCATGAATCTCGACGAAGCCGAACGACGGGATGAACGGCGGCTTGTGCGCCGCGGTCCGCGTGTCTGATTCGGAGACGATGCCGAACGGATTCATGAAGGTTCCGGAGGACAAAGCGCGATCGTAGCACCGCGTGCGGATTCGTGAACGGACACGACGCATGCCGCTCCGTGCCGGCCGAGCGAGGCGCCGGAGCTCCGTGGCG
>NZ_JAWRXB010000957.1:0-258 GCF_046535245.1 Paraburkholderia sp. SIMBA_030 | reverse complement strand
CGTTTGATTGTCGGCTAATTGTGCCGTCACACTGACGTTACCTGAGCGCAAATAGTCGTGCTGATCACGAGGCAAGTTATATAGACGGTCATACTTAGCAGTAATAGCGTGTTGTCCAGGCTGTAACGTAAATGTTTTCTGCAGCGGCTGAAAAGCGCTCTGCTGAATTTCCTGCCCATTAATAGCAGTTACTTTGATATGGTCATCAACCTGTAGGGTCACTGCTGCCTGTGACAACATAGAGACCGAGGCAGCACC
>NZ_JAWRXB010000956.1:0-258 GCF_046535245.1 Paraburkholderia sp. SIMBA_030 | reverse complement strand
ACCCATTCGCGGGAGACTGGCGTCATGCGCAAACTAGCCTTCGGCATGAACCTGAGCCTGGACGGCTACATCGCCGCGGCCGGAGACGACCTCGGCTGGAGCGTGCCGAGCGACGAGCTGTTCCAATGGTGGTCCGACCGGGTAGGGGCGACGGGCCTGGCGCTGTACGGGCGCAAACTGTGGGAGACGATGAGCTCCCACTGGCCGACAGCCGACCAGCAGCCTGGCGCCACAGCGGCGCAGATCGAGTTCGCCCGC
>NZ_JAWRXB010000955.1:0-258 GCF_046535245.1 Paraburkholderia sp. SIMBA_030 | reverse complement strand
CTCCTTCACCTCGTCCCAGCCCGCGTGTTTCGAGAGCGGCACGACCACATGCAGCCCTTTGCCGCCGCTCGTCTTGCAGAACGACGTGAGGCCGAGTTCCTCGAGCAGCGAGCGCGTCAACATCGCGGCCTCGATCATCCGGTCCCAGCCGAGCGACTGGCCCGGGTCGAGATCGAACACCACACGGTCGGGCTTTTCGATGTTCGACGCCACGCCGTTCCATGTATGAAATTCGATCGTGCCCATTTGCGCGGCGCC
>NZ_JAWRXB010000954.1:0-258 GCF_046535245.1 Paraburkholderia sp. SIMBA_030 | reverse complement strand
CCCGAAGGCGCCTTCACGTCGGCGCGGGCGAGACGATGGCCGTCGGTCGCAACGGCGCGCAGCTTCAGGTCGCCTTCGCTTTCGATCGTGTGGAAGAAGATACCGTTCAGGTAATAGCGGGTCTCTTCGGTGGAGATCGCAAACTGGGTGCGATCGATCAGCATCTTGAGATCCGTTGCCTTCAGCTTGAAGGAATGGGTGAAGGTGCCGGCGGTCAGATCCGGGAAGTCGGATTGCGGCAGGCACTGCAGCGAGAAC
>NZ_JAWRXB010000953.1:0-258 GCF_046535245.1 Paraburkholderia sp. SIMBA_030 | reverse complement strand
GGCGTGGTCAGGATCGTGCGCAACGGCAGCATGCTGGCCGTCGTGGCGAAAGGCGAATGGCAAGCCGTCCAGGCGCAACGTGTGCTCTCGGCCGGAAGCGTCTGGACGAATGGCCGCGCGCTGCCCGATCCGCATACGGTGCATCGCGACCTGAAAGTCATCGCGACGGAGCCCATCAAGATCGCGGATCACCACGCGCCCATGCCGCCCGCCGTCAAGACGCTCAGCGCGCAGTTCACGAAGCGCTACATGATGCAC
>NZ_JAWRXB010000952.1:0-258 GCF_046535245.1 Paraburkholderia sp. SIMBA_030 | reverse complement strand
AGATTTTGTGCAGGTATTTTAATAAAGTAAAGAATTATTTTTGTGAAGATAAGTCAGATCACATTTACCCGATTTATTGCTTCCATAGCAATTGTTATTTCTCATTTCAACAAAGATCTGTTTTTATATAAAATAGGGGCTGTTTCCAATCTTTTTTTAAGAGCCAACGTAGGTGTCAGTTACTTTTTTATTCTTTCGGGATTTATCATGATCGTAGCGTATAGCGGAAAGTCCAGAATTGATTATTGGGAGTTTTAT
>NZ_JAWRXB010000951.1:0-258 GCF_046535245.1 Paraburkholderia sp. SIMBA_030 | reverse complement strand
GAAGATTTTGCGCTCCTCGTCAACGGCTCACGGCTCCAACCCGAGGACAGGAACATCTGGGGTGTGACGTTCGTGCCTGGCCAGGCTGACACTTTCTACGCCACGGCTGCATCCGCGGGCCGCATCTGGCTGGTTCGGGGCAGCCTGTCCGGAAGGACCCTCACGGCCGTCCACGACAACGTGGAGTGCCCCTCGATCTCACCTGACGGCACCCGTATCGCGTACAAGAAGAACGTTGGCGGGAGCCAAACCCCGCAC
>NZ_JAWRXB010000950.1:0-258 GCF_046535245.1 Paraburkholderia sp. SIMBA_030 | reverse complement strand
CCGAGAGCGGCCGGAAGCACTTCTTCGCGGCTCATACCGTAGATCAGCCGGCTCGCCATCATCATGTTGATCAGCGCCGAATTGGCGACGGCGAACATGGTGATGATGCCGAAAATACCGATCGGGAAGTTCGGCGCGCCCGCCTGCACCACCTTCAGCAGCGGTGTCTCGCCTTCACCCAGTTCTGCGGCGGGTACCAGCGTGATCGCCGAGATGGCAACCAGCACGTAGATGACGCCTGTGATCAACAAGCCGCCG
>NZ_JAWRXB010000949.1:0-258 GCF_046535245.1 Paraburkholderia sp. SIMBA_030 | reverse complement strand
ATATTGGCTGCGGAGAAGGCTACTACACGCAGGCAATGGCACAAATGGGATCGGATGTCATAGATACGCTTATAGCCGCTGACATCAGTAAGCCTGCAGTGGTTGAGCGTATTGGTTTCGATACTCGTAGTATTGGTCATGATATTGCTGGTATTCGTAGCAATATTTGTCGTATTGGTCGCGATATTGGTTGTATTAGTGGTAATGCTCTCTGTGTTAATTTGCACATTTTCACTAATTTCAATCGTACCTTGTCTG
>NZ_JAWRXB010000948.1:0-258 GCF_046535245.1 Paraburkholderia sp. SIMBA_030 | reverse complement strand
CAGAGATCGACGCGCCGATGAAGACTCCAGCCGGAGCCGATGCGGAAACCTCGTTCCGCGTAGCGGCCAATATGCCCGCCTAAGCATCCCCCATCCGAATTCCATCTTTGAAGGTCCAGACCATGAACAATCTGATCAATCTCGCGAAGCATATTCCTACGCCTGAAGCCGCTCTCACCGTGGCCTATACGCCGATCCGTCTCAATGCCCGGGCGCCAGCCGCTGGAGCTGCGTCTGACGGCGCCTGCGAACGGCGAC
>NZ_JAWRXB010000947.1:0-258 GCF_046535245.1 Paraburkholderia sp. SIMBA_030 | reverse complement strand
CTGTCGGCAGCCATGCTCTACGCCAGCCACCTGGCCGATAGCGAGCAAGACCTGAGCGTGGAAACCCGCCAGCGCTTCGCCGGTAGCTTGAAGGAGCGCCTGCACGAGCTGGAGCATCAGGTGCGCGACATGTTGGTGTTCGCCCGTGGCGAGCTGCCGCTCGGCGATCGGGTGAGCCCCAAAGGGCTGTTCCAGGCCTTGCAGCAGGCCGCGCAGTCGCACGTGCAAGGGCATGCCGTGCGTTGGCAGTGCGACAGC
>NZ_JAWRXB010000946.1:0-258 GCF_046535245.1 Paraburkholderia sp. SIMBA_030 | reverse complement strand
GCTATATTGCCGCCTATCCCAGCTCAGGCGAGCTAAACTTTCGTCTCACAACCCATGATGCAGCGGCTATTATCAGCGCTATCGAAGCCAAGTTCAGCAACGAGCAACCAGTTAAATCGACACTCGATGGTTTAAGTCTGAATTTTGGTGACTGGCGCTTCAATCTACGTGCCTCGAATACCGAACCACTTATTAGATTGAATATCGAAAGTCGCGGTGATCAACCGTTACTGGCTGCTAAAACTCAAGAAATTCAGC
>NZ_JAWRXB010000945.1:0-258 GCF_046535245.1 Paraburkholderia sp. SIMBA_030 | reverse complement strand
GCCTGATCCTGGGTACGACAATCGCAAGCCTGAGCCTCGCCGATATCGGCTTCGGCTCGCTGGCGCATGCGCAGTCGGCGCCCGATGTACCGACGAACCGCGCGGCCGGCGCGGCGTCGCTCGGCACCATCCACCAGATCGACGCGGGCGTGCTGAACGTCGGGTATGCGGATCTCGGACCGAAGAACGGCCCCGTCGTGTTCCTGCTGCACGGCTGGCCGTACGACATCTACAGCTACGCGGACGTCGCGCCGCTAC
>NZ_JAWRXB010000944.1:0-258 GCF_046535245.1 Paraburkholderia sp. SIMBA_030 | reverse complement strand
CAAAATAAAGCAGAACGGCAGAATGACATTCTGGTGAAATACCGCCATATGTCGGTTCCACCGGAATCCTGACAGATAAAAAAGCCGGAATTATCATCCGGCATTTTACTGTTTAAGCGAAAGCGTGAGTGCCCCTCACGCTTTATTTTTGATTTCCTGCTCACGGTGCGCCGTCTTTGCACTACGCGCCGCCAGCCACAGGCCACTGTTTTTCATTGCGTAACCAAATATCAGCCCAAGCGCCAGCGAAGGTAACAC
>NZ_JAWRXB010000109.1:0-411 GCF_046535245.1 Paraburkholderia sp. SIMBA_030 | reverse complement strand
AATATATATTGATTGTCTATAAATGAAATAACTCTCGATGATAATAACCAAAGTTTTACTTGTTTCTTATTAATAAACCGAAAGCTATTGGATAACAGATCTTTATATGAAATGGTTAGCTTCTGCAGAAAGTACCATAGGAACGACATAGTGAGTTACGAAGGTAACGCAAGACTACCCTTAAGATTAGTAGTACTTGAGCGTATAGTGTATTGGCTTATTACTCTATCATTTTAAAAGTAGATTTTTGTCGAAATATTATTGTGAAATTCTAGCAGTAGTCAAAGTACTAGAATTTTGTTCTATTATTAGGAAATACTTTCGAAGCTATAATAGCAATATATAAAGAATGGTGACTTATGTGTTTAGATTTATCTAAAACTAATTTTATTTAAAATGGATACAATGAGC
>NZ_JAWRXB010000943.1:0-258 GCF_046535245.1 Paraburkholderia sp. SIMBA_030 | reverse complement strand
ATCGGGAAGGGTTGTTGCGGGTCATTGACGTTGCCGATGGCATGCCCATCACGTTTCATCGTGCGTTTGATGCTGCGCGTGATTTGCATGAGGCGCTTGATGTGCTGCTTGAGGTTGACGCCGTTACGAATGTGTTGACTTCAGGTGGCAAGGCTTCGGTGCTGGATGCAGTTGATGAGGTTCGGGCGCTTGCAGCGCGGGCTGTGCGATCGCATTGCACTGTGCTTGCGGGCGCTGGATTTACCGTTGATCGTGTTG
>NZ_JAWRXB010000942.1:0-258 GCF_046535245.1 Paraburkholderia sp. SIMBA_030 | reverse complement strand
GCAGAACCGAACCGGCAGCCGACGCGTAAAGATCACCTCGATCACTGGCTTGGCAGTTGCCGGCGCGTTGGTTTTGACCGGATGTTCACCAGAGGTAGAGAAGGGATGGCTGCCGACAGAGCGCGGCACTACCGACCACACCGACCGGATCATGGACCTCTGGGTCAACTCATGGATCGCCGCCTTGGCAGTGGGCATCATCACTTGGGGTCTCCTGGTTTGGTGCATCATTGCCTACCGTCGCCGCAAGGGCACGAC
>NZ_JAWRXB010000941.1:0-258 GCF_046535245.1 Paraburkholderia sp. SIMBA_030 | reverse complement strand
CGTCGCCGATGGCGAGAATGCGCTCGGCGATCGCTTCCAGCAGTTTGGCGCGCGTTTCGTGCGGCGCGGCGCGGAAGGCGTCGAACGCCTGCGCCGCGAGTTCGCAGGCGCGTGCGACGTCGGCCTTGTTGCCGAGACCGAAGGCCGGCTCGATGTCCTGGCCGAGCGCGGGCGCGAAGGCACGCATTTCGCCGGCCTGACCGCGCACCGACTGCGCGCCGATCAGCATGGCTCCCGTGATAGACGACATGGTCGCTC
>NZ_JAWRXB010000940.1:0-258 GCF_046535245.1 Paraburkholderia sp. SIMBA_030 | reverse complement strand
GACGATGATGGCGTTCTTACCCGACGTTTCCGCGAGCAGCGGCAGGTCATGACGGAACGAACGGAACAACTCGGCAGTTTCGTAGCCACCAGTGAGGATGACGCGGTCCACACTCGGGTGCGAAACGAGGTGGGTGCCCAGCTCGCGCTCTTCAAGCTGAACCAGTGCCAACACTTCGCGGGGCACACCGGCTTCCCAGAGGGCGTCGACCATCACCGAACCAGAGCGGCGGGCCTGCTTTGCGGGCTTGATCACGAC
>NZ_JAWRXB010000939.1:0-258 GCF_046535245.1 Paraburkholderia sp. SIMBA_030 | reverse complement strand
CAGCTCCTGTTCGAAGGCTTCACACCCGAACAAGCCGAATACGGAGCGAGCACGACCGGACTATAGATGTACTGGAAGGGCCTTCGGTAACCAAGGTCCTTCCAGTTGTTTCCCGGCGATGGCGGTTAGGCCCTCGGTGTGGCTGCCAGGGATGCCTAGGGCGTAAGCGGGAAATTTGTTGGCCTACCCGTTTCACTCGGATCCACATCTGGAGCTGTCTGCACCGTCGGCCCACGATCACCGTCTCAAAGGCTGAGA
>NZ_JAWRXB010000938.1:0-258 GCF_046535245.1 Paraburkholderia sp. SIMBA_030 | reverse complement strand
CCGGGCTGCAACCCGGCTTCTTCAACTACATGTAAAACAATGTGGCGTCATTATGAACACGATCGCTAACCCCGGCAATACCCACCATATCGTTGCACTTTTCGAGCAATCGAAAAACGTGTCACGACTATGTATTACGGCTGACTCTGAGATTGGAGATCGGCTGTGAGCACCATAATCATGAGCTTGTGCTGGCCGCTCCAAGGCATGAGCGGGCCGCAAAAGGCTGTGTTGATTTCATTGGCGGACAATGCGAAC
>NZ_JAWRXB010000937.1:0-258 GCF_046535245.1 Paraburkholderia sp. SIMBA_030 | reverse complement strand
CAGCGAATTCACCACCACCAGCGCGAGGAAGCCGAGCGCGAACCAGGGCACCGCGAGCTTGCGGGCGCCGTGGTGCGCTTCGTGCTGCGCACCGTGCGCCTTGCTGGCGACGGCCTGGCGCGCCGATCGGTTCAGCCACACGCCGAGCACGAGCAGCACCGGCACGAGCAGCATGACGCGCGTCATCTTGACGATGGTGGCGATATGCGTGGCCTCGGGGCTCACGTTGCTCGCCGCGCCCACGACCTGCGCGACTTC
>NZ_JAWRXB010000936.1:0-258 GCF_046535245.1 Paraburkholderia sp. SIMBA_030 | reverse complement strand
AGGTGCTAGTTGCTTAATAACGAGGCGGTACATACATATCATCGGGAATAGGTTCGCGGTAGTACTCATCATCGCGTTTGCGATTGGGTAACTCAATTTCGTCACGAGGCACTTCTTTGTAAGGGATTTGGTCGAGCAAATGGGCAATACAGTTCAGTCTAGCACGTTTTTTATTATTGCCTTCGACAACCCACCAGGGTGCTTCAGGAATATGAGTACGCTCAAACATGGTTTCTTTTGCTTTGGTGTAATCTTCCC
>NZ_JAWRXB010000108.1:0-412 GCF_046535245.1 Paraburkholderia sp. SIMBA_030 | reverse complement strand
GCTGCAGTTTCTCGTCGGTCGTCAGTTGCGCGACGAGTGCGGCCGCGCGCTGGTCGGCCGCCGCGTCGGGGTCGGCCGGCGCATGGATGTCGTCGCCGCCGCATGACGCGAGCAGCATCGTGAGCGCACTTGCGGACGCAATCGTCGAACACCGGAACAGCGAAGTTTTCATTGATCCTCCAGAATCGATCTGTTGTACTGGTCGCCAAACTCCAGAAGCAGCGTCAGGCCATCCTGGAATGCGCGCAATTCGTTGCGCAGTTCCGAGGCATTGCCTGTGACGATCACACTGGGGTTTTGCCCCGGCACTTGAAAGTGAGTAACCAGCGTGGTGGGCAACACGGGCGAGTCGATCGCCAGCTCAACCCCCTGCCCGGATTGGGCGAAAGCCGACAGATGCTCCAGCGACTCG
>NZ_JAWRXB010000935.1:0-258 GCF_046535245.1 Paraburkholderia sp. SIMBA_030 | reverse complement strand
GAATAGTCAATCACGTCATTTACTCCGTCTCCGTTTGGAGTGATAGCATTAACCAGATTAGGAACAATCACTGAAATAGAGATAGGTTCACAGTCATAAGCATCTTTCACATAGATCTTATGATCTCCTCTTGATATATTCGTAAATATATTGGAGTCCTGCCAATTGATATTATCCAGAGAGTATTTGTAAGGTGGAGTTCCTCCTATAACATTTACCGTTATTGAATTGTTTGAAATGTCAATATTAGAAACAACA
>NZ_JAWRXB010000934.1:0-259 GCF_046535245.1 Paraburkholderia sp. SIMBA_030 | reverse complement strand
GTAGGGCTTTGATTTGCTCGATGCGGTTTTCTTGTTGAGCAGTGGGGTAGTAAAAATAGAAGATTTCCCCAGTCATCTTATCTAGGGTCAATCCATCTAGATACACGCCAAACTTAAATGGTTCAAAGGCTTCGCTTGCTTTTGCATTGAGGCTAGGTTCAAAGAAGTTCACGCAGTCATAACCCAAATACCCGACTAGACCACCGCTTTGATCGCGAGCGATGACATGCTGCGGCGTTATGTCGCGCAGTAGCTGATA
>NZ_JAWRXB010000933.1:0-259 GCF_046535245.1 Paraburkholderia sp. SIMBA_030 | reverse complement strand
AATTCGCGCTTCGGCCGGCGCGCGCCGCGCCGCTCACCAGGGAACCCGCATGGACAGTCACATCGCGCCGGTGGCGCTGCAGAAAGCCTACCGTCTCCTCAACCACGGCCCGACCGTGCTCGTGTCGGCCCGCCACGACGGTGTCGACAACGTGATGGCCGCCGCATGGGCCTGCGCGCTCGATTTCCTGCCGCCGAAGCTGACGGTCGTGCTCGACAAGTCCGCGAAGACGCGCGAGCTCGTCGAGCGCAGCGGCAGG
>NZ_JAWRXB010000932.1:0-259 GCF_046535245.1 Paraburkholderia sp. SIMBA_030 | reverse complement strand
ACACCTGCAGGCCATTCTTGAGCATGTACTGGACGAAACTGTTGGTCGCGCTCAGGTCGAAGATGTAGAACTTGTTGATTTGCGGCGGCACCACCAGCAGGGGGCGGGTGTGCTGCTTTTCACTCATCGGCTGGTACTGGATCAGCTCCAGCAACTCGTTGCGAAACACCACGGCGCCTGGGGTTGCCGCCACATTGCCGCCCACCTCGAAGGCGCGCTCGTCGACCTGGCGAGGCAGGCCGTCGTTGTGGCGCAGATC
>NZ_JAWRXB010000931.1:0-259 GCF_046535245.1 Paraburkholderia sp. SIMBA_030 | reverse complement strand
AGGTTGCGCTAATCAATCAGGCCCAAGCACATCGGACTCTTCTGGGGCAAGCAACAAGGTCAACATTCCCGCAATTTCCAAGGTCGACGTTCCTTCCGGAGCCGTTCTTCCCAAGGGTGATGGCAAGGCTACCTGCCCGTCCACCACCACGCTGGCCTATGGCGGTGCCGAAACCGGTCCCAACGCCCAGCTTGGTATCAACATCTTCACTGGCATCCAACTCGCCATCAACCAGCACAACCAGGCAAACCCGGGCTGC
>NZ_JAWRXB010000014.1:0-216665 GCF_046535245.1 Paraburkholderia sp. SIMBA_030 | reverse complement strand
GACGCGTCGCGCTGTCGATTCACGTAACCACCTGTCCCGTTATGCCGGAATTCTTTCGAGCAGGTGCGTCACCCGTTGCCGCTGTCCCGCTTTCGTTGCCTGCGCCAGGGCAGCCTCGTACTCGCCAGGCGTCGGTGCTGGACCGTCGCAAAGCCGGTTGACGAGAACCGTCAGCGCGTCCATCTGCGGCCCGTCGTACCGCGCCCGTAATCTCCCGTGAGACAGGCCAGCGCGCACCGCGTCAGATCACCTGATTGCTGCATCTCGGCGCTGACCCGCAGCACAGGCTCCATGCGCGCCAGCATCCATGAAGTGCGCTGGTTGCGCCCTTCCAGCGAGTAGAGGCTGTCGTAATACCTTCGTCGCTCCCTGCTGCTGATGTCGAGCGGCGCGAACCGGTATACGAATTCATTCAGGGACCATCCCTGGTGCCCACGAATATATCTAACATTGGCTCCAAGGCTCATTTCGGGCCTCTCAAAATAAAAAACCCGCACACAGGTGCGGGTTCTCCAGACACTCGCCACGGCTCGGGGATTCGGGCCGCGGCACTTACGGTGCCGAATCTATCCATCCGGTTTTGCAGCGGGCATCGGAATGCCATACGCACCCGTATCCAGGTTGCACGTCTCAACGAGGCGAATTCAACCGGGCGGGTCTGATCCAGCGCGCGGCGTTGCTGGTCATCGGGCGTGGTGCGGGAGCCGGGCTGTACGCTCAGTTGTCCTACCGTGCAATCGTAGATATCGGCGAAGCGCTTCAGCGTGCCGGTGCCAGGTACGTTGTATCCGTTCTCATGCCAGCGAACCGTATCGCGTGACAGTCCGGCAGGACAAAGACTGCGGTGTACAACGGGCACTCCCAAACACGACCGTATACACAAGAGAACGATTCTTAAAGATTTTGGATCGTCAGTAGACTCCAGTAGACGGAAAGAATCCCCCGCACAGGGGGAAAGCCAATAAACCAATATCAAATCAAGGAAAGGCCAACGCCGCAGACAAACAGAAACACGCCGCCGCCAATGCCAAATAAACCTAAACCCTTTATCGAATTCGTTCGAACGCCAACCGCACACCCTCATCCGAACTCCGGGCAGCAAGCTCAACCACAGTCATAACATCGACGGCATCCTGTGCACTAACAGGAAACTTCACGCCATTCTGAATGGCATCAGCCAAAGCAATATAAAACCCGGCGTAGTCTCCATTGCGAGTGGGAACCTCGCGCTCAACCTCTTGCGAGCCGTCGAGCACCCGCAGCATCCCTGCCGCGTTGCCGGCGCCAAATCCGTCATCACCGGGCCGCAGTCCGGCTTTCAATTGATCTTCCTGCGTATCGAGCCCGTATTTCACATAGCTTCCGCGCGTGCCGTGAATCGCAAACCGCGGCCCGACCAGCGCGGTCAACGCGCTCGCATGCAGCACCACCTCGAATTCGCCATACCCCAACTGAATATGAACGTAATCCGGTGCGCTCGCCTGATCGCGGTGCGTCCGAACCGTGGCCGAAACCGTCGCCGGCGTGCCGAACAACGCCAACGCCTGGTCGATCAAATGCGGCCCTAGATCGAACAGCAAACCGCCCCCGCGCGACGCCTCCTCGCGCCAGCGCTGCCGGACCTCCGGCCGGAAGCGGTCGAAATGCGATTCATATTGCGTGACGCGCCCCAACTCGCCGCTGGCGAGCAGATCCCGTACGGTCAGAAAATCACCGTCCCAGCGACGGTTGTGAAAGGGCACGAACAACTTGCCACGTGCAAGCGCGATGTTGGCGAGCGTGTGGGCGTCGGCGGCCGTGAGCGTCACCGGCTTGTCGACCACTACGTGCTTGCCCGCTTCGAGCGTGCGGCGCGCGAGGTCGAAGTGCGTGTCGTTGGGCGTCGCGATCACGACGCAGTCGATTTCGTCGAGCGCGAGCAGCGCGTCCAGATCGGCGACCACCTTCGCGTGCGGGTAGTCGGCCCGTGCGTGCTCGGCCTGGCTGGTCGCGATCGCGGCGACGTTCGCCCGCCCGCAGTGCTCGATCACCGGTGCGTGGAAGGTCGCGCCGGCAAAACCGTAACCCATCAATCCCATCTTCAGCGATACGGACATGCGTGTCTTCCTGCAAAAACGGCGCGCCGTTTTGCCACCGCGGCGACGGCGCGCAACGATGTAATTGTGGCATGTCCTGAAGCCTGTCCGTTAGCCGCCGGCGTGGGCGTCCGCCGCAGTCGTCTTCGACGCTCGGGCTAAAAGGGCAGTTGCGGCGCCGGACAAAGCTTCTGCCGCCGCTTCGGGCAAGATTTCCGCCGAGGGCTCTGACGCTTGAGTCAAGATTTCCGCCGAGAATTCCGCCGACGCTTCATTCAAGACTTCCGCCGAGGATTTCGCCGATGCTTCAGTCAAAACTTTCACCAAAGCTTGCGCCTCGCCTTCCGTGTTAACATCGCTCCTCTCGCGCGGATCGCCGCAAGCCGGAACGCCCTTCGCACCACGAGAGGCACCCGTTCCGGCCACCCGCCCGCGCAGCATGCCCCCGGGCCTTCGGTCCAGCGACTCCGCACCCAAGCGCCCTCAACCGCATTACCCATCCACAGACGATGTCCGCAGGCCTGAACCCCGCTCAAAATGAAGCGGTCCGTTATCTCGACGGTCCGTGTCTCGTGCTCGCCGGCGCAGGCAGCGGCAAGACGCGCGTGATCACGCAGAAGATCGCGCACCTTATCGAAGCCAAAGGTTTCGAGCCGCGCCACATCGCCGCCGTCACGTTCACGAACAAGGCCGCGGCGGAAATGCGCGAGCGCGTCGGCAAGCTGCTCGAAGGCAAGACGCTCACCACGCCCGGCAAGGAGGGCCGCAAGGTGCCCGTCAATCAGTTGACGGTCTGCACCTTCCACTCGCTAGGCGTGCAGATTCTGCGCCAGGAAGCGGAACACGTCGGCCTGAAACCGCAGTTCTCGATCATGGATTCCGACGACTGCTTCGGCATGATCCAGGAACAGGTCGGCTCGACGGACAAGGGCTTCATCCGCAAGATCCAGTCGATCATCTCGCTGTGGAAAAACGGCCTGATCATGCCGGAAGAGGCGATCGCGATCGCCGCGAACGAGGACGAGCACCAGGCCGCGATCGTCTATCGCAACTACGTGGCGACGCTGCATGCGTATCAGGCGGTCGATTTCGACGACCTGATCCGCCTGCCTGCGGAACTCTTCGCGAAGAACGAGCCGGTGCGCGACCGCTGGCAGAACAAGCTGCGCTACCTGCTGATCGACGAGTATCAGGACACCAACGCGTGCCAGTACGAGCTGCTCAAGCAGCTGGCCGGTCCGCGCGCGGCGTTCACGGCCGTGGGCGACGACGATCAGGCGATCTACGGCTGGCGCGGCGCGACGCTCGAAAACCTCGCGCAGCTCGGCAAGGATTTTCCGAAGCTGCATCTGGTGAAGCTCGAGCAGAATTACCGTTCGACGGTGCGCATCCTGACTGCCGCCAACAACGTGATCGCGAACAATCCGAAGCTGTTCGAAAAGAAACTGTGGTCCGAACACGGCATGGGCGACACGATCACCGTCACGCCGTGCAACGACGAAGAACACGAAGCCGAATCCGTGGTGTTTCGTCTCTCCGCGCACAAGTTCGAGCGGCGTACGAATTTCCGCGACTACGCGATCCTGTATCGCGGCAATTTCCAGGCGCGCATCTTCGAACAGGTGCTGCGGCGCGAACGCATTCCGTATGTGCTGTCCGGCGGCCAGTCGTTCTTCGACAAAGCCGAGATCAAGGACATCTGCGCGTATCTGCGCCTGATCGCCAACGCGAACGACGATCCCGCCTTCATCCGCGCGATCACCACGCCGCGCCGCGGCGTCGGCAATACGACGCTCGAAGCGCTCGGCTCGTTCGCGGGACAGGCCAAGGTGTCGCTGTTCGAGGCGGTGTACATGGGCGGCATCGAGGCGCGGCTGTCACCGCGTCAGGTCGAACCGATGCGCGTGTTCTGCGATTTCATGCAGCGTCTCACCGATCGCGCCGAAAAGGATGCCGCAGGCACTTTGCTCGACGAGCTGATGGACGCGATCCACTACGAGGCCTATCTGTACGATGCGTTCGACGAACGCCAGGCGCAGGCCAAGTGGCAGAACGTGCTGGAATTCATCGAGTGGCTCAAGCGCAAGGGCACGAAGGCCGAGCCTGACGGTTCCGGGAAGGGCGAAGCAACCGGCTTTGACAACGCCGACGGCCTCGCCGACACCGGCAAGAATCTGCTCGGCCTGATCCAGACCGTCGCGCTGATGTCGATGCTCGAAGGCAAGGAAGAAGATCCGGACGCGGTGCGGCTTTCGACGGTGCACGCATCGAAGGGGCTGGAGTATCCGCACGTGTTTCTGGTGGGCGTCGAGGAAGGCATCATGCCGCACCGCGGCGGCGCCGACGACGAACCGGTCGACGATGCGCGCATCGAGGAAGAGCGCCGCCTGATGTACGTCGCGATCACGCGGGCGCAGCGCAGCCTGCATCTGAACTGGTGCAAGAAGCGTAAGCGGGCGCGCGAAACGGTGGTGTGCGAGCCGTCGCGCTTCATCCCCGAAATGCTGCTCGACGATGCACCGCCGCCGACCCCCGAGGAAGCACCGATGTCGCCGAAAGACCGGCTCGCGAGTTTGAAGGCGCTGTTGCAGAAGCCTTGAGCGCGATCGCGAGCGAGCGTCCGCGTTCGCGCTGCAAGACCCGGCGCGCGGCAGGTGCATCGGCGGCTTTCACAAGCGCTAGCGTTACAGTGGCACGGCTCGACAACCGGACACTACTCGGAGACCCTTGCATGACAACGCCGCCCCTCGCGCACTATCGCCGCGCACTCGAAACCTATATCGACGCGAAGGACAACACGCGGGCCGAGCGCATCGCCGAGGCTTTTGCACAACGCATAAAAAATCCCTGCCGTGTGGCCACGATGCAGGGATTTTTTGGTTTACCAGAAAAGCCGGAGGCGATTTATTTCGCAGCGCTGACCATGTAATCGACGGCGGCCTTCACGTCCGCGTCGGACGCGTTGGAGCCGCCCTTCGCCGGCATCGCCCCCTTGCCGTGCAGCGCGTAGTTGTAGACGGTGTCCATCGGTTCTTTCAGGCGCGGCGCCCAAGCGTCCTTGTCGCCGAATTTCGGTGCGTTCAGCACGCCGGCCGCATGACACGCCTGGCAAACCTGCTGATACAACGCCTTGCCGGCTTGCGATGCATCTGCGCTTTGCGTGGCGCCCGGCGCCGGCGCAGCCGCTTGCGGCACGCTCGCCATCGCCGCCATGGCGGCAGCGGCTTGGGCGGCAGCCGTGTCCGAGGCGCCGGCCGGTACCGCGGCGGCTGCGCCCGACGCTGCTGCCGCACCCGAAGCCGCCGCAGCCGGCTGCGCCGGTTCAGGGAAGCTCGCGCCGGAATTGTTCGCCATATAAGCCACCGCGCGGGCGATTTCGAAATCGCTGTAGTCGTCGGGGCTGGTGCCGCCGCGCGCGGGCATCGCGCCCTTGCCGGTCAGCGCCGTGTGCAGGAGCGTGTCGAAACCTTGAGCGATGCGCGGCGCCCAGTCGGCGGTATTGGTGAATTTCGGCGCGCCAGCCGTACCCGCCGCGTGACACGCGGAGCAAACGGCCTTGTAGACCTCTTCGCCGGTTTTGTAGACGCGCGGCGCATTGGCGTCGCGGATCTCGACCTGCGCAAGCGGCTTGATGCGGGCGCTGACCTCGGCTTCGGAGAGACTGTCTGTGCCGGCGCCGGTACGCGTCGAGTTATCGACGTAAACCGCCAGCAGAACGATGATGACGATCGGTACGGCAAACCCCGCGATGATCGCAGCGATGAGCTGCGCGGGGGTTTTGATCGGGGCTCTGTGTGGTGCTTCGCTCATGCTTGTCTCGTCTCCGTGGGTATGTGAGCGGTACAGCGTGACGGCAACTTCTTGTTCTTGAATCAGCCACGGACGATTATAGACGTAACGTTTCGGCGGCGGCGAGCGGCGTGGCGAGGTGTTCAGCAGGCGTTTACCCGCATCGTGGGGCGCGCCTTGCGGCGTTCGGGCGGCGGCTTTGAAGCGCCAAATAGCGCCATGCAGGCCGTCCGGTGGACGGTTTGGACGAAACCGGGTATCCTTGCGGTCTCGCTTTGGCGCCGCTCCCGCTCAGGTTGCCGCGCTTTCATGTTGAAGCGCCCGTAGCTCAATGGATAGAGTACTGCCCTCCGAAGGCAGGGGTTGCTGGTTCGATCCCAGCCGGGCGCACCAATAGCCGTAAGGCTTTCAGCGGTTTCCCTTCCTTACCGTTCACCGTCATTGCAGCTAAATTGCAGCTAACTGCGGTTTTGCTGGCACCTCCGTCATCGGCTGCACCCACTGCGCCAGGTGATCGGCCGACAGGTGCGCGTACCGTTGCACCATTTCCAGCGTTTCCCATCCTCCCAGTTCCTTGAGCACCTGCAACGGCGTACCGCGCTGCACATGCCAGCTTGCCCAGGTGTGGCGCAGATCGTGCCATCGGCAGTCACGGATGCCGGCCCGCTTCAGCGCCTTTTTCCACGCGGCCGTCACGGTCTGGTAGACCGATTTGCCGTGGTACACGAACACGCTTTCGACATGCTCGGGCTTGCGCTTCTTCGGGAGCTGCCGCCGCAACACTCCCACGGCCGCGTCCGACAACGGCACCGTGATCGCCTTGCGGGCTTTCGCCTGGTCCGGATGTATCCACGCGACACGCCGCACCAGATCGACCTGTGACCATTGCAAACCGGTCACATTGGAGCGGCGCAGTCCGGTTTCGAGACTGAACTGCGCCATGTCGGCCAGGTGCGTCGGCAGCTCGGCCAGCAGCTTCTCGGCTTCCGCCGGCGTCAGCCAGCGAACCCGCTTTGATACGACCTTCGCGCGCTTCGTGACGGGAGCGCGATCGAGCCATTCCCATTCGACCGCCGCATTGAGCACCGCTTTCAGGACGCCGACGACGCGATTCACTGTGCCGGCGCTGACATTGCGCCCAAGCGTCTTGGGGCCTTTGCGCGTCTGCACTACACGCGGCTCCATCCGCTTCGCATGTGCGATCGCGTCGATCTTGTTCCGGTCGATGTCGATCAGCAGTACCCCCGACAAATGCTGGTCAAGCCAACGCAGGTGCGTCTTTGAGGTCTCAAGACTTGCGAGGCCTTCGCGATCGCTGATGTAACGGACGACCGCATCATTCCAGACGTAGCGCGGCTTGTGGCCGAGCCGCGCCTGATTCCAGAGATCCACTCTCAACCGATCGTAAAATTCCTGCGCCTGCTCTTTGTTGCTGGTGCCAGTGCTTCCCTGTATTGGCGGACCGCCGCCGGGGGGGTACAGCTTGTATTGCCAGTTTGGGCTCGTACTACGTTTATAGAGCGACATGTTTCTTCTTCCTTACCGTGGTCGCCCTGCACAACTCGCGGAATCCATTCTCCTGCGAGGTAGCGCTCCAGGGCAACCGTCGAGAACACCCAGCGCTTGCCGACTTTCCGGCCGGGCAGTTCGCCGGCCTTCGCCTTGAGCCTCACCGTCTCCGGATGCGCACGGAGCATCGCGGCGGCTTGAACGAGACCGACCGTACTCATTGGCGGACCTTCGGAGAGACGCGTAGCGGGGGTACACGCAGCGCAACTCGTGGACACGTGGATGGCGTGGAGGATGTCTCTAACGTTTTGATTTCAAACGAATTGCCTGCCATCAATTGCCATGGGTTAGCCGATTCCGAGGTGTCTAACTCGTGGCCTAAAAAATAGGCAGCGCGTCTGACTCGTGGCAAAACCGTGGTAACTCGTGGCGCACGTGCATAGCTGATTCTTTGCACCTCGAAGCCTTCTTTCTTCTTCTCTTTCAATAATTTAGAGAGAGAAGAGAAAGGAGCGACGCGGCGAAACGCAAAAAACGGACTCGTGGCAAAAAAGGCCTGACTCATGGCAAAGCATGGGTGATTTGTGGCGGTAGTCCTCTCAACAATCAATGACTTACACGCGCACACCCCCGAAAACCACGAGTTATCTGCACCGCCTGCCCCTGTCCATCGGCTAATTTCGCCCGCTTGGCCCCCGGCCTTCCCGGTTCGCGCCGTTGTCCGGTTGTTCTGGCTCGCGGGCAGAATGGCGGGAAGCGGACCGAACGGCGCGCGCGTGACGATGCGCACCGATTGCTGTGCGCATCGGTGCACGCACCGACGACCCGAATCCATGGCCGCTACGCGGCCAGAACGAGCAGGGTGAGGGACGCGATTGCGTGACGGCCGCGAGCGCTGGAAGGGCGTCATGCGCGGCCTCGCTGTTCGACGGCATCAGTCGCCAGGTCTTCGCGCACAGACACGTGCAGACCGAAGCCTGCGAGGCGATCGAGCGAAACCGGCGTGAGATATGGCACGCGGCGCGTGTAGATACGCCGCTCGACTTCTTTCTCGCCGACCACAACGCCGGCGTGATGGAGCTGGCGCTTGAACACGCGATCGGACTTCACCGGCAGACCGTTCCACTTGTCGCGCAGCGCGCTCGTGTGTGCGATGTGATCCATCACGTGTCCGGTGCGCAGCAGGATGCAGAACTCGCCGTCGACCGTATCGAACGTGTACGGGTGCTTGTAGTTGCCGCCGTCGATCTCGGACAGCACGGTTTCCAGAATCCAGACCCACGGCTCACGGTCGGCGCTCGTCTCGGCGATGTGGCTGTTCATTTCGGCCGTGAGGTCGCGAAGGAAGTCGCCTTCACTGGGGTCCATGCCGGCGAACTCGCAGAGGTAGCGCCACGCGAGACCCACGGCCGCATAGTTACCGGCCATCCGCAGCGCGCCATCGTCGGCGCCGCTCGCGCGACAGGTGGTGAGGCAACGCTCGCGGATGGCGCGATACTGGTCAAGCACGTCGCGTCTGTTCAGGCCGGCCAGGAATTCGAGCCATTGACGCAGCGGGAAGCGCGGCAGATCGTCGGGCAGCATCGGGCCACGCTTGCCGGTGAGCGACGTGCGGATCAGCTTGCCGAGCAGGCTTTTTACGGGCACATCTTCGCCGGCCAGCATCACGGGCGCGCACAACAGGTATTCCGTCATGTCGCTGCCGCGACGCGTTACCGTGTACTGATAGTTCTCCTGTAGCAGGCCAACGGCCTTGTCGATCACATCCTGCCGACGTGCGGACAGCTCTTCCCAACCGACCGGATGGCTCGTGTGGCTGATACTCGTCAGTAGTCGGAATTCGGTTTGCAGCGATTGCCCTGAAAACATGGTGAAAGCGAGCGTGCGCTCGAGGCGCTTGATGAGTGTCGATTTTCCCGCACCCTTGTCGGCCTGCACCGTCATGTGCGGCCAGAAGCCGAGCAGCGCTTTCAGGTGGCCGCCGAGTGCCCACACGAGCGGGATTGTCGCGGCGTTTTGCTTGAACGTCTCCTGATACGCGGCGAGCACACGCCGCGCGTCGCTGACCGGACCGGCCGGAAATGACAGGTTGTGATACGGACACTGCTTGTCGGCTTCAGTGAAATAGCAATCCGGGCCTTCGTTGACGATGAGCTGGCCGTCGCGCCAGGCGAGGCCCACGAAGTTCGCCGCGTGCCGTGCGCCGAGGTCCCCACCACGCTCCAAGATGTTCACCATGCGTTTGAACGGTGCCGGCGCCCAGATCGGCCCGAACTTCGCCCACTGGTCGGTGTTGTGGAGCTGGTCATCCATCATCACGCGACGAATGAGCGTCGGACCGTGGCGCGGCGCCTGTACGGACACGGCGAAGTACACGGTCGGCGCCTGGTCTGCATCGCCCGTCATGGTCGACGTCGCGCTCGCCACTGAAACGCGGCTAATAGAGGCGATACGGAAGCCGCACAGATCTGTCGTCACTGGCGTCTCGACGCCGCTTTCTTCGTTGCGGTCCATTTTCGCGATGTAGCTGGTGAAGTCGGGCCGAGTGCGGAAGCGCCAGTATTGTGCGAAGTCGTGCGAAGGCAGGTAGATGCGCGGCCGACCCTTGCGGCTGTCATCGCCAGCCATGCCGGCGATGAGCCACGGCTCGTACTGCTCAAGCGCGCGTTGCAGTTCACGAGGGCCGCGGAGTTGCAGGTAGTCGTTTACGTCGTTGATCGGCTTCCGAGCCTTTTCGCCATTGGCGAGGTCAGCCAGCCACTCGGATTGATCGACCATCACGGCGCTGATATTCAGGCTCGTGAGTCGTTCGTAAAGCGCCCACGCGGCTTCGGGGCCGGGCCGGTGGCCGGCGCGCGGGTGGCCGTCTGCGAATGGCTCATCATTGTCCAGGCAGATGACAACGTGCTTGCCGCGCAGAAACGAAAAGTCGATGCCGTCAACGTTCGCAAGGCCGCGCAGCGCGAACCCGGCGGTACCGGGAATGCTGCACGTGTCGATCGACAGCGCGTTGATCGCGCTTTCGACGACGATCACGCGCTTCGCCTTGCCGATCCGCCGCACGTCGGCTGTCCAGCCGTAGCCTGACTTGTCGCCTTGCGTCTGCGTCTTGACGCCGCCGTTGATCGTTGGATCGAGATAGCGCATGTCGACGGCGACGACATGGCCGGGATTCAACGTGCGGACGATGAACGCGGCGGCCGGCCCGCCGTGGCCGACTTCGCCGGGCTGCGCCTTCGAGCTGGTCCAGTCGTTAAAGCCGAGTGTCCTGGCTGTGATCGCGGCGTCGATTGCAGCGTCGGAGATCCCACGCCCGGTCAGGTAGTCGCGCACGAGCGCGCGTTCCGCGAGGCATCGATCGGCGATGAACTCCACCGTCGATTTCTCGCGGCGGTCCGCAGGCATGGCCGGCCGGTCGAACGGGATACCGTAGGCTTCATGCAGGAACCGGATCGCGTCGGAGACGGTGCCGCCGCGCGCGAAGATCACCAGATCGATGCAGGAACCCCCGTGGTCGGCGCTATGGTCGCGCCAACCGGTGCCATGCTTTGGGTGATTCTGGTAAATCGACAGTGACGGGCTTTTATCCTCGTGCTGCGGCGAGTGGTATAGCGCCTTGTCGCCGCCGCGTCCGCGTTTGAGGCCGAGGCGATCGGCCAGATCGTGCAGGTCGACGCGTTGTTTGAGTTCTTCGATCGAGGCCATTGTTATGCGTGTTGCTGTGACTGGGGACGAGATGTTTCGACCGGGTTGCTGTCTGTGGCCGGACTGAATACGACGGCTTTCAGTGCATCGGCAGAGTGCGGGAAGGCGAGCGCCAGACGGTCGCTCAACGCGGCAACGAACAGACCAAGGGTGCATTGCCGCTCAATGCTGCCCGGACGGTTATCGAACCGCAGTTGGTCTGCCGCGCGGGCGATCGCCGCCGCCAGTACGGCGTCATGGGGCGCCTTCGCAGGGGCTGTATGACAGTGTGACTGTGCAACTGGCGCGCTGGCCGCATTGCGGACGCAGTGCGCTTTCCGGTTTGGCAACGGATGCATGCACATCCAGTGACCTTCGCTCTCGCTGCATTCCGGACATGCTTTTCCCGTGGCCGTCGCGCTCCCGTTCCGCTCCATCGCTGGCCTGATAGCCGATAGGAGCGCGTGTGCAAACTCCATCACGTCGTCAAAGTACCAAACGGGTGTGCCTTCTTCGTTAAGCGCCCGGCAGTAGGTACTCGTCACCTGTCCGATCCTTTCGTTGTTCATCGTGTCAGTCATGAGTGCGTGTCCTCGCGTGAGTTGCTTGCTGCGGGTGTTTCTGTAGGGTTGCCGGTTGTTGTTTGCGGGAACGCCGGCGCGCGCGATTCACCATCGGTGGGGGCCGCGATCCACTCCGAGCCGTTCCAGCGGGCAAATTGACGAAACTGCTTGATCCAGTAGTCGGCCGGCTGGATGTTGAACATCGGTATCGGTTGGCTGCCCATCCAGCGCTTGATGATTTCAACGCTGATGGCACGTACTGCTTCGCAGGCGTCATGGTCGCCGTGCTCGACGGGCAGAAACTGCGCTCGATACCAGTACGCCGCGAGATATTCGTCGGAAACGCTGGCCAGGTGCTCTGTATCGATTTCGACGACAAAGATCTTTTTCATTGCATCATCCCCTGCGAAGGAACCGACCAGGCGAGCGCGGCAATCATCGCAATGAGCGAGCCTGTGGCAATCACAAGAGACAACAGCGGTCCAAACCGCAGTTCGTAGCGACGGAGTACGCCCACAGCGGTGAAGGTCAGACCGGCGAGAGAGAACGAGAGCATCAGCAACACGCCGATGCCGAAAACGTAGGGCTTCATGGTGTGGTTCCTTGTATACGCACCGATTACCGGTGCTGGTTACTCGTGGCGCTCGCCGGCCGCGCGGTTCTCGCGTAGTCGACGGGCGCGTTTTTGCTCGCTCGCTTCGAGCGCGCGGCCGGCGGCTTCAACTGCACACCTCACGGCACGGTTGCGCATTGATGCTTCGTAATCGCCTTTCATGCGCAACCGGTGCCAGGCGGCGCGAAGCCGGGCGTCAGTGAGCGGGGCTTTCATGACTGGCTCAGTGCAGGGTGGACAGCATGGGCATGCCATGCTCGCTATCCCATTGGCACATGACGAAATAGCCAAGGCGACGCGCTATTGCGACGAACTTGAGCGGGGGAATGTCCGCGTTCCAGAGAATGCGGAGATAGTCGACACGCTCCGCCGGGGCGAGCGTCGTGAGGTCTGTGGTCGAAAGGGCGGAACTGGATGCAGGGCGATGCATAAGACTCTCCTTTTTTCAGGCAAAAAAAGTCCCTCATGCCGCTTGGGCACGATGCGAGGGACAGACGGGGATTCGGTTAAGAGGCGCTAGATGTCGAGTGCTAGCTGTTCAACTAGGCGCTCCCGCACATGGGGCGAAAGCGGTAGATTGAGCGATAGATTCGGCGTCGCAGACGGTGACAGCGTCCGCGCGAATTCCATGTTCACGACGTACGTGTGGCCGCATTCGGGGTTGTTGCACATGAATGTCACTTCGCGGAATGTCAGCGACATATCGCGACTGCTGCGCGCGGTGGCGCGGGTGCGGCAATGGGGGCAGCGGTTCAGGATTCGCATTGCGACTCCGGGTGATGTTTCCCGCACTCACCGAAGCCCTGGCGAGCACATTCACAGTGGACGCCCACTTCGCCGAGCGTGGTGACGGCATCAAGGTATTTGCGCGTCACGAGGACAAAGCCGACGGCGGCGACGAGTGCGTCGATCTTGTCAATGACGACGCCTTGGCCGCCGCTCAGGAAGCGGCTCACCTGGGAGTCATCCCAGCGGATCGCCTGCTGTACGCCGTGGCGCTTGGGGCCGCTCAACGCCATGCGCAGCGCGGCTTCGATACGAACGGGGGATCTCATGGTTCAACTTTCCGCAATGGGTTTTGCGTGCGCTTGAGCAGCGCCTTGCATAACCTTTTTGCTGTAGGGGCCGAGGCCTTCGCGGAACACTTCACCGGCGGTTCGCGAAAGGGAGCAGTTTGTGCTCGCGGCCAGCGTCTCAAGCGCCTGCCTCTCTTCAGGCATCAGACGAAAGAGCACCGGCTCGGGGGACAGTACGCCACGAGGTTGGCGGCAGGGGCCTTTGAGTTTGCTCATGGGTATACTTTGGACACTTAGCCTTTCGTTACGGTAAAGCTAGTATAAAGTCCCCGAAAGGGGAATGTAAACACTTAGGGTATCAAATGAGCACCTTTGGCGAGCGCTTGCGACAAGAGCGAATGCGTGTTGGCCTAAGTCAAGAGGAACTTGCGGCCGTTGGTGGTCTGCAAAAGAAAGCGCAAATGAACTACGAGTCCGGTGCTCGATCGCCGGACGCTAATTATTTGATGGCGCTTCTTCAGGTAGGCGTTGACATCGTTTATGTGATCACCGGCGAAGCAGCATTCCGCACGCTACCGGCAGATGAAAGTGAGCTGCTTGGTGGATATCGTCTGCTCAACGTGCCTAGCAAGGCAGCGGTGCGGTCCTTGGTCCAGACGTGCCTTGAGAGCAGCACATTGACCGCAAGCGGTGAGCCGGTGCCGCCGCAGGAGCGTCGTGTGAAAAGGCTCGCCTCCAACCGTGTTGCTGCGCTCGATCAGCAGGCGGCCGACACTGTACGGAAAGCAATGGAGGTAGTCGGCGAGTATCGGATCAAGCAGCCTAGGGGTAAGGCGCCGTCAAAGCACCAGAAGGATTCCGAATAGCACCCTATGGCGGGGTATGGTGCGCGGAATCGTGCGCCTTCAGTTCCTCAATGGCATCTTGCAAGTCGTGCAATGCGGTTTCGGCGCGACCTAGCGGGTTAGTCCTGTCGCCAGCAGACTTGGCCGCGAGTTTCCGCACGACGGAGAGGTTTCCGTCGAATTCCAGAATAGCCCGATGGAGCACCTTCCCGCGTCTGGTCAACCGCAAGCCGGACCTGCCCGGCGAGCGTTCCACGATCGAGAATCCAAGCGCTTTTTCCAGATCCGCGACTTTTCGGCTGATAGCTGGGCGGACTGTGCCCGTCGCCTTTGCCGCTTCGGTGAATGAATCATGTGCGGCGATCGTCAGGAAATCGCGCAACAGGTTCCAGTTCAGGTCACTTCGATGATTCCGGGTAGTCATACCGAAAGCCTCGTGGTGTACCACACCGTAACCAACTCGAAAGCATTTAGCATAGAAAGGTTACCTTTCTGCTACCTTTTGTTCTGCTTTCGATTCGTTTCCAAGTGACTCGATTTCTGCGTTAATGGCGATTAACCGTTCGCACATTATGGTTATTGCGATGCGGCTGTTTGTCTTTTTGAATGCGCAGTATCAAAAAGTGGGGGAGTCCGTAATGAATCCGCAGCACGAGGTTACCAATAACCAGCTCAGTTCAAACGAATGCGCTAGCGAGGAACAGTATCAAGATCGAACGTTTCCTGCTACCCGGTGCCGCCCGGTGCCAGTCGTGCTAGGTGATGACTGCGACACAGCGGAACACGTAAGCACGCTGGTGACTGATGCCCTGGCGTCAGCCATCAAGGGCATCGAAATGACGGTATCAGCCGTTACCAAGTTGAGATTGGTACTTGAGGCACTTGAGGAATGCGCGCACTCGGGGGAAGGCTGTTCCGCCCAAGCCGATGACGCGTCGGGCGGACATTCATGAGGCAGTCGAATGGTACGCGACAAGAAAGAACCCCGCCGAAGCGGGGGCTCACAAATACTCTGGTATGTTTACCGGCTCCTAGACCTGAAACAAACGGGAACATCAATGAGTTCTTCGAATAATAGGCCAATCGTGCCCGACCCGCAGCCTGTTTACCGGGCACCAACCAAGGATGGATTCAACAAGGGCACGCCTACACCGACACCTTCGACGCCACAAAAGCAGCAGCGATAAAGACAATTGGACTGGCTGCGGCCGCGAGCCGCAGCCGATTGAGCCACACGACGACTCCGGCGTTGCTCTTGGCCGCCATGTCGATGCGGCGCTGCATGCCTTCGACTTCCGCTTCTTTCAGCTGGTCAAGCGAATATGCCGGCTGATAAAGGTTCCGCGGCTCGTTATAGATAGAGGGCATTGCCCGGAACATCAGGCAGTTCCGAACGAGCAGCAGACTCAGGATCAGGAACCACCCCGTAAATACGATAGCGCCCACCGAAAGCCAGTTCACGCTGTGCAGTTCGAGAGCTTTCGCTGCGTATGCCAGACCACCGCCCAGCGCTGCCAGGAACACCGTTAGTGTCGTAGCAGCATCCTTTGCGATCACATCAGCGCACGCGTGATGTGACTTCAGATTCTCGATCGCCGTTTGTTCTACCCAGTCCAGCAAATCGCTCATTGCGTCCTCTTCCTTAGTGGTTGTTCAATATACCGCAAACCATTAGCTCTACCCCCCGCGCCTGAAGTGCGAGCGGTGCCGGTTGCTTGTCGGATCGTCTCGCATTTCCAGTTCGAGTTCGCACGTATAGCCGTTATCCATCAGCTCGTGCCGCACCCTTTTCACGAGCCATGATTCATCATCGATATCGGGCTTGAACCCGTTGAGATAGACGGGCACTTCGGGGTAGAGGTCGGGCCGGCCGAGCGCGAGCATGTAACTCATGGTCGCCTGACTGCGCTGCGCGCGGTTGAGTTCGGACGTTGCCGCGGCGCGGGCCTCGGCCTCGGTCGGGTATGTCTCGGGCAAAACCTTGATGCTGTGATTGTTCTCGCCGCCGACGACAACGGACTTTCGTTTCGCTCGGCCGGTCGCTTGATAGAACGCGCGCACGCCGGCATAGTTCTCGCGCTCCGATACGTGGTAACGGTGGCGGTCGCCATCCTTGCGCGTCAGCTCGATCGACGTGAGCGGCTTGCCGCTTACGCTCGTGCCGTGGCCGGTCGGCATGAACAGCAGGCGCGTATCTTTCACGTTCATCACGGCGTCGTAGCGCTTCGCGAGGCGCGTGAGAAACGACATGTCGGACTCATGCGTCTGGTCAATATGCCCGATCACGATTTTCGCGAGCGTGTCGGCAACGGCCGCTTTCAGGTTGTGCGAGCCGGCAACTTTGCGCACGATCGCGCCAATCGTCTCGCCGTGCCAGCTCTTTTCCTTCCGCTCGCTCATGGCGTTCGTCATCGAGGCCGATCGCGCCTGAATGGTGATCGTATCTGGGGCGCCGGCGTGTTCGACTTCGTTGATCGTGAAAGACCCCTTGTCGACGAGGCCCGTGTCGGCCCATCCGATCGACGCGCGCACAACTTCGCCGCGCTTCGGAATTGCGAGCTTGCCGTCTGAGTCGTCGAGCACGAGCGTCAGCGAGTCGGCCTCGTCCGATCGCGACTCGTCGATCGAGAGGCTCACAAGGCGTGGCTCGATCTTGCCCGTCAGATCCTTTCCATTGAGCGTGATTTGATAGACCGGCGTCGGTTGCTTCATTGTGCCTCGTCCTTCTTCGGCTCGGTTTTCGTTTTCACGAGACCATCGTCGACGCGCATCAGGCTCAACGTGAATTCGATGCGCCTCGGCGTGCCGTCCTTCTGGTGTAGCGTTTGCCCTTCGTCGAGGCCTTCGATCACGAACGCGCCGTACACATTGCCGGCGCCGTCGACGAGCGCATAGGCGTCGCCGTCGTCGCCCATGTTGCGCAGCTCGGTAAGCGACGACAGCATGCCGATACCCTGGTCGGGGGCAAACCATCCCGTCATCGTGATCGCGTCGTCGCCCTTGCCGGTGTATTGCCGCGCGTCACGGGCGCCGACGCGCGAGGTGTTGCGATGCTTCCAGCTCGTGCGCCGTTGCAGCTCTTGATAGGCGAGGGTAGGCAGGCTGAAAACGAACTGCCCGAGGGCCATCATCATTGCTTTCTCTCCCGGTTAATCCGACAGGCGCGAGCTAACGCGCGAGGCCTTCTTGCGCTCGATTTGCTCGATCGCCTGTCGCACCTGATTCGCGATCTCTTTCGGATCCGCGCCGGTGATGTGGAACACGTATTGATTGCCGCCGGCCGCCGTATTGGCCCCGTTCGCGGCCGCGTGGCGGGCTTGCAGCGCTGGCCGGGTGTCGATCGTCACGCCGGGGTCGCCGGCGGCCTGTGCGGCCCCTGTGCCGGCGAACGAGGTCGCCGCGAGCGTCGCGAGGCCGACCGCAGCTTTCGCGATGCGGCCTTGCTCGGCCTGCATGCCGATCGCCGCGCCCTGGGTGATGAACCCGCCCAGCTCGCCGAACACACGCGACGGGCTATGAATGCCGAGTTTTTCCTTGAACCATGTGACGGTGCTACTCGCGACGTTGGTAATCGCGCTTTTCACGGTCCCGAGGCTTTTCGTGATGCCGTTGACGAGGCCCGAAATCAGGTTCGCGCCGAATTCCGAAAACTTCGCAGGCACGTCGATGCCGAACCATCGGAGCACGGCCGCGAAGGCGCGATGGAACAGGCCGAGCGGCGACCAGTTGAGGATCAGCGCGCCGATGCCGGCAAGGCCGCCATCGAACGCCGCGCGCACTTCCTCCCATATCGAGCGGAAAAACGCCTTGATTGGCTCCCAGTACCGGTAAATGAGTAGCGCCGCGACCGCGATCGCGGTGATCGTCAGCCCGATCGGGTTGGTCATCGCCGCGCGCCCGATGACCTTGAGCGCCGTGCCGAGAAATGGCAGCACGCGCGCGCCGAGGTTCCAGAGCATACCGATCGCGCTGCCGCCCTTGATGCCAAGCACGCCGAGCGACATTTTCACCGCAGCCATCGGGACCAGCACGGCGGCGAAGGCGAGCGTGAGCGCGCCGAGCACGCCAAGTGCGGCGCCGGCGACGAGCGCGATCTTCGTGATCGTCGCGGTCAGCTCGGGGTTACGCTTCGACCACTCACTAACCTTGCGGATCGTTTCGGTCACGGTCCGTGTGACCTTACGCAGCGGTCCGTCTACCGTGTCTGACACCGTGATGCCGAAATCTTCCCATGCCGATTTGGCAGTCAGCAGATCGCCTTTCAGGTTATCGGCCATGATCGCGGCCGTCTGCGTTGCGATGCCTGCCGAGGCCTTCACGATTTCGACATACTTGTCGATGCCCCGCGTACCCTGTTGCGCAATCAGCTCGGCCATGCCGGCCGCCGGTTCCTCGCCAAAAATCCGTTTCAGATAGCCGAGCCTCTCGCCCGAACCCATCTTCTCGGTCTTGGCGGCCACGTCGCTCAGCACAGACGTGATATCGCGCACGTTGCCTTTCGCGTCGCGTGACGATACGCCCAGCTCTTTCAGGGCCTTCGAGGCCTTCGACGTTGGCGACGCGAGCCGCAGCAGCATCGATCGTAGCGTCGTGCCGGCCTGGCTTGCCTGGATACCCACATTGCCAAGCAGGCCTGCCATTGCGGCGGCCTCTTCGAGCGACATTCCGGCGGCCTTGGCGACAGGTCCCATGTATTTCATGGTTTCGCCCAGCATATCCAGATTGGTGTTGGCCGTCGTGAAAGTCATCGTCAGCACGTCGGCAACGCGGGACATTTCGTCGGCCTGCAGGCCGAAGCCGCTCATGATGTTCGATGAAATGTCGGCGGTACGCGCGAGGTCGGCGTCGCCTGCCTTTGCCATCGCGAGCACGCTTGGCATCGACTTCAGGATCTGGTCGGGCTTGAAGCCGGCCATTGCGAGAAACCCCTGGCCGTCGGCGGCCTGTGTCGCGGTGTAACTCGTCGTTGCACCCAGTTCGCGCGACTGCGCCCGCAGCGCCCTGAATTCCTCCGAGTTCCTGTCGATGCGTGCGAGAGCCTGCACCTTCGACATTGCGGCGTTGTACTCCACGGCCGGCGTCAGCAGTCCGCGGGCGCTCATGAGCACGCCGCCGCCAAGCGCGGTACTTGTCGCGCCGATAGCCGCGGTGCTCCCGGCCAGATTCTTCGCCTTGTCGAATTTCTCGCGGGTCGCGCGCATGCGTTGCTGCTCGCGCGTGACGCGTTTGAGCTTTTCTTCCTGCTGCCTGAGTCCGCGATTCGCGGCGGCAGTTTGCTCATTGAGTGTGCGTTGATGCTTCGCGAGATTCGAGGTGCTGATGCCGTTCGCAGTGAGGCTTGAGCGCGCGGCGTCGAGGCGTTGCCGGTGCTGGGCGAGTTGTGCGTTGGCCTGCCGTGATTCCCTCGTCGCCTGCCCGAACGCGCGTGCGAGTTCACGCGACGGGTTTGCCGTCGATTTCATCTGCTGCGCGAGGGCTCGCACGCGTGCCTGCGATTCGCGCGCACGCTCAGAAGCTCCCTGCATGCCTCGCTTGAGTTCGGCAAACTGACCAATGCGCTTTTGCGCCTCGCCCAGCTCCTTAAGACGGTCGCGTGATGCCTTCATCCCGGCAGCAAGCCCCTTGCTGCCGTTGATGATGGACTTGATCGGGCGCGTTGCACCGTCGACCATGTCGAACAGCACGCGCAGTTTGAGGTCGTTTCTGGCCATCTTCATTCCGCTCCGCTTCTGACGCGCGCCCGCTCGCGCCAGGCGGCAAGCTCGCAGAGGGTGAAGTCGCGCATGTCGTGCGGGGTCCAGTGAAAGACCGTCGCGATATCGGCCATCGCTTCTTCAACCCTGTCGGGTATGCCGTGCTCTACTGAGCACGCTTCGGCAGCAAAAAACCGGCGAACACGACCCCCAATTGCACGAGGTCGGCCGGGTCGAGCTGCTGCACGTCGAATTCGGTCAGCGTCGGCGACGAGATACGCGGTAACACCTTGCCGAGCGCGTCGACGTCCAGATTTACAAGCGCATTGAGCGACGTGCCGCGCAGCTCGCCGGATGCTGGCTTGCGCAACGTGATTTCAGTGATGGTCTGCCCGCCGTTGCGCTCGATCGGCGCGTCGAGCGTGACGGTGTTCGGCTTGGGTTGCGTCGCCGGCGTGACGCCGTGCGAATGGCCGGGATCGATGACGCCGTGCGAATGGCCGGAGTCGGTGATGTGGTGTACGTGCATGGCTTGTTCGATCATTTCTTTCTCTGTTCGGGTTTTGGTTGTTGGTGCTCGCTCGGCACGATGCCACGCGAGCGGGGCAGTGCATCAGGTGCGATCGATTACAGGCCGATCGCCTTGCGCAGATCGGCGAGCAGATCGTCGCCGTTGACGTTCTCGATCATGTTCATCAGATCGATTTCGATCACGGTATCGCCGTTGATCGTGAGCTTGTAATAGCTGCACGTCGTCGAGACTTTGAAAGACGTGTCGTCGCCGGGCTTCGCGTTGCCGAAATCGAGTTCTTTGTGACGGCCGCGCACGACGATTTCAACGGCATCGGGTTTGCCCGAGTCGTCGGCGCGATATGCGCCGGCGAAGCGCAGTTGCACGCCGTCATGCTTCGTGATGCCGTATTGCGCGAGCACGGAACGCATGAGGCCGCCGCACGTCCATTCGAGCACGATGCCCTCTTGCCCTTGGTCGATATCGACAGGGCCATTCATGCCGCCGCCGCGATAGGCCTCCATCTTTCGCGTCAGCTTAGGGGGCGTGACTTCGGCCACCTGGCCGACGAAGTTCTCGCCGTTCTGAAAGAGGTTGAACGCCTTAAGTTTCTTCGGCAAAGCCATGTTCTATTGCTCCTGGTTATGCCGACACGCGCGAGGCGAAATCGGCGAGGTAACGGTCGGTGATGCGTTGGCGCAGCATCAGGTTTTCGATCGGCGGTACGGGCGTGTAGTCGTAATCGATCGCCAGCTTGCCGGCCTTGAGCGAATCCTTGTCGTTCGCGCTTTCGTCGAACCATGCTTCGCCGCCGATGAGATAGCCGTTTCGGATCAGCTCGCGGAATTTCGCATTGACGCTCTCGATCATGTCGCGCACGAGCGACGGGTGTAGATCCTTGTCGACATACAGCATGTGCGCCTCGGCCATCGTGTCGGCGAGCACTTGCGCGGTGCGGGTGTAGTTCTCGAACGCGAACAGCGGATCATCCGAGCAGGTGCGCGAACCCCAGAAGCGAAAGCCCTTCGAATTCACGAGCGTCGTCACGTCCTGTTCGTTCAGATAGCCCGCGTCCGTCGCCGGGTCTTGCAGATCCCAGAAAACATCGCGGCTGATACCTGTGACGCCATTTACGCCGATATTCGAAAGCGTCTTGTGCCAGCCCGTTTCTTCGTCGATCTTCGCGCGCAGGCCGAGCGCGATCGCCGTCGCGTCAACCGTGTCATACGCGTTCGTGCTCGTGTTCCAGCCGACGAAATCCGGCCAGATCACCATCAGCTCGCGTTGGCTGAATTGCTTGCGGTACGCGGTCGCCGCTTCCTTCGTCTCGCAGCCGTTCGCCGAGATGTAGCCGAACCCGCGCAGCTTTTGAGCGATCGTGGCGAGGCCTTGCGCGACGGGTTGCGCGTCGAGGCCAGGAGCGCCGAGAATGCGCGGCTTCACGCCGAGCCGAGCTTGCGCGGCAAGTAGCGCCTGCATACCGGTGAAACGGCCGCTCGTGTCCGTTTTGCCGATCACGTTGCTCGTCGTCGCGGCGTCGTCGGTGCCTTCAGCGACACGCACGACGATCGTGACGGGCTTCGTTTGTGCCGAAATTGCTTCGAGGGAGCGCGCGAGCGTGCCCTTGTCGCCGGCCTTGCCAAGCGCCGATTGAATGTTCGTCAGCAGCACGGCCGTATCGAGCGGGAACATGTCTTTGTCCGCATCGAGGCCGGTCGCGACGAGGCCGACAACGGCCGTCGATACGGTGCGAATCGGGCGCGTTCCTTCGTTGATTTCCAGTACGCGCACGCCGTGGTGATAGTCAGTTGCCATGTGTATACCTTTGTTTAAGGGCAGTGAAAGGGCGGGTTGCAGCTCGCGACGCTTGCGGCGTTACGCGTTCTCGGCCGGCGGTGCATCGGACGTTTCCGGTGCATCCGGCAGCGGATAGGGGTGAGGCTCGGCCGGCCAGCGAACGGCCGGCAGCGGGTCGCGCTCGAGCGCGAGAGAAAGGGCGGTCGTGTAGTCGCTCCACGCGTGGTATTCGTAGGCCTCGCGCGCCGACAGCGTGCCGGTCGCATAGGCGTCGGCCTTGCCATCGGTGAAGGTCTTGGCCTTCGTCATGCGCGCGTCGAATTCGGCCATCACGGGGGCCATTGCTTCTTCGAACGAAATCGGATCGGCCGGCCATGTCACGGCATTGGGGAACCCTTCGCGCTGGATCGTGCGCACAAGGGCGAGCTGATAGGCCGACCACGCGCGGAAGTAATACGCCTCCTCGGGCGTCAGCAGGCCGGCCGCGATCGCGTCGGCCTTGCCGTTGTTCATCTCGCGTGCGTGCGCCATGCGCGTTTCAAACTCGGCCATCGCGGCCGAGCGCAGGGTTTGCGCAACGATCGCCGGATCAATGGTCCATGCGCCATCGCGCCAAACGTGTTCAGCCGAGGGGCGCGGCGTTTCCGTCAGGCCGTTCTCGGCCGGCGTCGTGCCGGCGACGAGGATTTCGGCCGCCTCGCCGTTGTCCTGGCGATACAGTATCCGGCCGCGATAGTCGGGCAGCAGCTTCCATGTACCGTTGAGGTAGAACGGCCACGTAAGCGGCGTGCGGGCCGGCAGCTCGTCGATAGTGCTGAATGCAGGCACTAGCCAGCGGTCGGGATTGAGCGGGTCGGAATCAGCCAGGCGGCTTGATGTGTATTGGCCGGTCTCGGCGTCGTATTGATGAATGAGCATGGTTTGATCCTTCAGTAAGCACGAATCATTGCGAGTAAGGCGATGTTGCGCGGCCGTGCTTCGTTGCCGCCGTCGCCGTTGACAGTGACGCCGTGAGAGTGGCCACCGCCGCCGCCGATGCCGACGTTATGGCCGTGGTTGCCGTCGCCGTTGAGCCAAATGCCCGTGCCCGCGCCAGTCGTCCACGGGTCGACGGGTGCCCTACCTTGGGCGTTCTGGTAGAGAATCGCCCCGTCGTTGACGCCGCCGCTAATGCCGGGGTCTTGCGCGTGCATGCGGTGGTTGTGGCCGGGGTCGTTGACGCCGTGGCCGTGCCAGCCTTGCGCGTCGGTCCATGCGCCGTGTATGTGATCGCCGACCCATGACGAACTGGCCCCGTGGGCGTGGTAGCTGTTTTGCGAGCCTTGATTGGTGCCGATACCTCGGCCCGGATCAGCGCCGCGCCCGTCATCCCAACAGCGCAAGAATTCGCCGCGCAGCTCGGGGATTCGAAAATTCGTCGAACCGTCGCCGGTCGAGAAACAGCCGAAATTGCTCGTCCAGTACGCCTCGGCGACGATTGCGCCGCTCGCCTGTGCATAGGCCCACAAGGCCGGATAGTCAGCGCGACGGAGTACCGCCCCGTTGAGCTTGAGAAAGCCGGCGCGTGCCGTTGTGCGGGCTTCGAAAACGATGGTGCCGACAGCAGCCGACGCGATCGCCGCGATCACCCATTCGGTAGTCGCCGCGCGGCGCGACACATCGGACGCCGGCGGGGTTTGCGCGGTAATCAGGCCTGCAACATCGAGCGAGCCACGAAAGCCCGCATTGCCCGTGCGTGTGTCGAACCAGTGCGAGTATTCGGCTCTCGGCACGTGCATGTTATCGATCGACGGGCCGAACCCGATGCCGAACCATGAGCGCAACGCAAAGTTGTTGATGGTCTCCGAAGCCCCGTCGCCGTTACCGGCCGACACGGTGATATTTGAGCCCATTGCGCCAGCAAATCGCAGCACGTCCGCGATGGTTACGGGGCCGGTGAAGTCAGCGCCCGACAGGTTCGCTTTCTTGTCGAGCCGTAGTTTCAGCGTGGCAGGCGTGACGGCGCGCGATGCGTCGGCGCCGGCGTCGACTTCGGCTTGCGTCGCGAGCTGGATCACGCCTTGACGCTGAGTTGTCGCCGGCGGGTTCGTGAAAGAGGCGTCGCCGAACACGAGCTGTGCCGCGTCGATCGTGGCGAATTGCACATCGGCCGACAGCAACAGCAGCGCATCAGGCGACTTTTCCATGATCGGCGTTGCCTGCCCATAGGCCGCGAGCAGCACGTCGTTTTCGAGGTACAGGCCAAAGCCGTACAGCGTGAATTGATCGGCCGTGTCGTCTTTCAACGTCACATGGATCGTGTCGGGCGCGACGTTCTCGCCGGCGAAAGTCTTGATGCGCTTGCGCTCGCCGGGTAGCGCCTTCATTGCCTTGTCAGCGGTGAAAGGGGCGCTCGCGAGGCCGATTTCGACGATCTGGTGCGCGGTGGTGCCGTCATTGCCAGGCGCAACGAGCGCGGCGCGTCCAGCGTCGGTAACAGTGATGAGGGTTCCGGCCATGTTCAGATATCCGAGAAAGTAAGACGGCGATACAGCGCGCACCGAACAGCCGCTGCGACGCGTTGCGTCCCCTGCATGGAAAAGCCTTGCGTGAAGGTGTAATGCGCGCGCACGGGCTTGGTGCGATCAATCTCCGCGATGATGTCGGCGACGAGTGCAGCGGTCGGCGCTTCGCCGTTGCGCGAGCTAACGGTGAGCACTACGTCGAACGTGCCCGGTTTGCCGCGTGGCGTTTGCTCGAACCATTCGCGCAGCGCGACATTTGCGCCGAACGTGGCGACGACCTGGCGCACGGCAGCGGCCGTGCCGTTCTTGCGTGCGATCGGAATGGCGGCCTTGACGCGGGCACGCTTCGTTTGCTCGGGCCAATAGTCTTTCCATGCGTCGACGCCGAGGTGCCACGCGAGCCAGGGCAGCAGCGGCAGCGGGATCGCGTCAGGGTCCATCAGCGCGGCGATCGGCGACGGAATGTCGCTAATGCGGGCGCCGACACGCGCAAGATTGCGCTCGGTGGTCGACGAGTTCGGGGCGAGCAGCTCACTCATTGTTGTATATGCCCCCGTCGATCAGCTCGATAGCCGTGCAGTAAGCCGACTCCATTTTCGAAATCGGAATATCGGCGGCCGGCTCGTCGAGAATCACCTTTTGCACACCTGGCGCGCGCGCAGCGGCATAGATGCCGTCGAGCGTGATTTCCATGCCGAGCTTGTGCATTTCGGTCGTGTACGTCTTGACGCGCTTGTTTGCTTCGGCGAGTGCGACAGAGCGATCGGGGCCGGCGAAGAAAATGAGGGTGGCGCGAACCGCATATCGCTTGATGGTTGCGCTGCGCGTCGTTACGAAGTCCGTGAGCGGGCGCACGTCATCGGCCGAGAGCGCGGCTTGCACCTTGTCGACGAGCGGCTTGTCGGCCGTGCCATCGCCTTCGCGCGACAGGACAGTAACGACAACTTCGCACGGCGCGGGGCTAACGGCCGAGGCATCGAGCACGCGACCATCGGCGTCGCGCGCATGCTTGATGTATGCCCCCTCGGGGCCGGCGACGGAAAAGCCTTGCGGTGCGAGCTGCGTGCGGGCGCGCAAGTCGGTGTCGTTCTCGTAAACGCCGTCGATATCGTCGGCCGGGTCAGGCTCGGATATCGTCAGGCGTTGCACTTCGAACAGTGCGGCCAGGTGTTCGAGGGTCGTGCCTTGTGCATAGGCCAGCATGATCGAACGTGCAGCATCGTTGACGCGTTGACGCAACACGACTTCACGATAGGCGTTTTCCTGCAAAAGAATGTTCATCGGCTCGGATTCGAGCGCGAGCGCCGCCGCTACTTCGGCCTGTTGGTCGGCCGGGTAGAGCGACACGAGTTTCGCCTTGCGCTCGGCGAGCAGCGTTTCGAAATCGATCGTTTCGACGATATCGGGCGAGGGCAGGCGCGACAGATCGATCGGGGTTGCGCTCATGCTGCACCGCCGTTCGTCAGCTGCACGCGCGTCGATACCGGCTCGCCGGTTTCGGTGGTCGAGCCTTCAATGTCGACAACCTGCACGCCCGCGCCGGTGTCGGTCTGTTCCGTCGAGAGCTGCACGCGCGACAGGCGCAAGCGGGGTTCCCACTGCATCAGCGCGGTCGCGATCGCGGCATACAGGCGAACACGCGTTGCGCCATTGTTCGGCGCGTCGACCAGCTCGGGCAGCTCGGAACCGAAATCGCGGCGAGCGATGCGCGTGCCGATCGGCGTCGTCAGAGTCTTCGTGATCGATTGATACAGGTGTGCGAGGCCGGCCGTCGCGCGACCGGTGAATGCGTTCATGCCTTTCATTTCGTCGGCTCACTTGTCTGGGCGTTCGTGCCTTGCGCCTGGTGCTTATGCTTCGAGGTACTGACGCCGGCCGCGATCACGTCTTGCGTGAATTCGGCTCCGCCGTCGATCTTCATGGTCGAGCCGCCGGAACCGCCCTTGCCGGTCATGCCCGACTCGAACGCGAACGAACCTTTAACCAGCATCGCGCCGGTTACGGTGGTGTTTTTCGCGTCGATCGTCATTTCGTCCGCTTCGATGGTTGCGGTCTTGGTCTGCACGTTGACCGCGCCAGGCGCGACGATCAGTACGGTCGCGCCGGCGGGCAATCTGGCGGTGAGAGAGTGGGCGACTGTGTCGTATTCGACGGTTGCGCCGTCGCGATACTTACGGACGTGCTTCGCCGGGTCAGTGCTCGGCGGGGGGAAATCTTCGGAATAGAACCCGCGTAGCGCGACGGCTTGCGCCGGGTCGCCGCTCGGGCACAACAGCATTACGCCTTCGCCGATCGAGGGCGCAAGCCACTCGATCGTTTCGCCGGCAAAAAGCACGAACCATTGAATCCAGTCGGTAGATAAATCGCCGCTTTCTACGCGGCATAGCGCACCCTGCACGGCTAACACCGTGCCCTTGCGGATGCCGTTCAAAAATTGGCGTGAGGATTCGTTTGCGTTCATGCCTCCATGTTGCCGAGCACGCACGCGCGAGTCATCACGCGGCGTTTGTTAGCGTGTCGGGTACTTATTGCGGTAGGCGAACGATTAACGCACGAGGTGTTTGAGCAGCAGATCGCGAATCAAATTGCGCTCGGCGTCGGTGAATCCGAGCAGCACGCGGGCCGGATATTTGTATGAGGGGCCGCCCATGGCGACGCGATCGGTTTCGCCGTACTGGTGGACGCGTGCCACGCGTGCCACGCGGCCGGCAAAGCCGATCGCGATGCCGGCCGCGTCTGATTCAGTGCGCAGATAGCGTGTTTGCCGCAGCTTCGCGAACATGGCCGCACGCTTGATTCGGCCGGCCTTGCCGCACAGGTGCTTTTTCGGGCGCGGCTTGCGCTTCTCGAATGGCGTGCCGTCCGGGTTGCTTTGCTGCGCGATGCGCGTGCGTTGACTGCGTTGCAGCTCGTGCGCGATTTCGCGCGTTGCGACGCGGCGAGCAGCTGGGGCGAGTTGCGTGAGCAGCGCGCCCGCCCATGATTCGAGGGCGCTTAACTCGTCCATTGCGGATCGACCAGGCTATTTACGTCCCATTCGGGCACAGGCTCGTCGACGTGCTTGATCGTCTGTTCGCCGGCGTCATTGGTGCCGACGACGACGCTTTCGGTGAGCCTCAGCTTGATCGACAGATCGACGGTCGTTTGCGTCAATTGATCGGCTTCGAAGGAAATGCCCGACTTTCGCAGATCGTCATTCGTGAGCAAGTCCGATTGATTGCGCCGAACCCAGGCCATCACCGCGACGAACACGGTATCGGCGTCGCCGGCGAAGTCCTCAATGATGACGTTGAGGGTGTACGCGTAATCGAACGACAGCGACACGGCGCCGGTGCCGATGATGTTGCCGGCGTCGATGAACACGAGCAGCTTGTCGGGATCGACCGCGAGCGACGGCACGGCCGCCGTGAGGGCACGGCGCAGACTGGTTGCCTTATTCATGGTCGGCCTTGTCGGGAGCGGGCAAGCCTTGCGCCTGGCACGTCGCGATCATGTCTACGCGGGCTGCACATTCGCCCCAGGCCGCCTCAGTCACGTCGAGCGCGCGGCGCAGCTCGTCGTTAGTTCGCGGGGCCATCGCCGGCAGCGTGCAGCGCGAGACGGGCGCGCATTGCTGAAATGAAATCGTCGGCTCCAGTGATCGCGGGCCGGTCGTACAGGCGCACAACAGCGTCAGGCAAAGGGCCGTCAGCCCAGGCGCGAACCGTTTCGTTTTCATGCTTCAAAGCCTCAAAGTCGGTTTCGAATTGTGCGAGGTCGGCTGCGATGCGTTGGCGCTTCGCTTCGAGCTGCGCGAGCGCTTGCGCGTCGTCGCGCGCTTTCTTCTGTAGATCGGCGATCAACGCGTCGCGACGGCCGACCGTCTCTTTCGCGGTGCGTGCATCGACTTGTGCCGCGACCAGCTCGGCGTGCAGGCTTTCCACGTAAAGCCAGCCGACGACGAGCGCGAGCACGACGAGCGCGATCGTGCCGAGGCGCACGGCGATCGCGTTCATGCCGCCGCCTTCTCGCGATCGGCATATTTCGCGTATGCCTGGGCGAGCTTCGCGTCGTACAGGTTGCGGGCGTAATCCGGGCCGTTGTAGCCCTTCGCAAAGGCCGCCCACTTCCTACCCTTCAGCGCGGAAAGCAAGGCCGTGTCTGCCGCGATAAACCGCACGAACGCGTCGAGGTGATCGCCTTCGCTGCGCTGCATGCGCACGACGAAATCGGCGATGCTCGAGTACTCAAGGGCATTCCAGTGATAGCCCATGATTTGAAACGCGCCCCAGCTCGCCGACTCGTGCGCCGCGTCCGCGTCGATACGCTCGGCCGTCGCGAGCCGGGTGTATTCGGCCGCCTTGCCCATGTAACCGCCGGCGGTGCTCGATACGATGTTCGGATACTTCGCCGCAAGTGCGTCAGCGTCGAGGCCTTGCGCTTTCAGGCGCTTGTAGAACACATGCCGCTCGAACAGGATCACGGGCCGGCCATCGGTCAAAAAGCCTTCGCCGCGTGATTCGACTTCGTTGACGGCGCGGATCGATGCGACGGACACGCCGAGCGCGTCGGCCGCCCGCACGAGGTCGGTATCGGTAAGGTGGCTCGGCAGCGCGACGCCTGGTAAGGCGATCATCGTTTTCGGGCCGGCGATGCCGTCGATCACGAGGCCGCGAGTTTTCTGCAGGGCCATCACCGCGGATTCGGTTTCATGGTCGAAAACGTGCGTCTCGGGGACCGGAAAGCCGGCGCGCGTGAGGCGCTTTTGCAACAGCGATACATCGTCGCCGATATCGCCTTTTCTAAGGCTCATGTCATGCACTCCGCAGCAGGCGCGCGACGTTGCCGCGTGCGCCAAAAATGAGAACAGCGAAAAGAACGGCGCGGACCGCTTCGAAATAGCCGGCCGACTTCGCATGCAAGGCCAGCTCGATCGCCGAGCCGCCGAGCATGACCAGCAGCAGCCATGCGAACCATGAAACGTGACGACGATGCCGCGCGCCGTCGCGGCGATAGACGAGGATGCACAACGCGGCGACGCTATACGCAGTCAGCGCAATCAGTGCGAGGGGGGTGTGCATGGGTCAGCCCTTTCGAAACAGCGACAACAGGTCGAAAGACTTGATGCGTTCGATCAGTTGCAGGGTCACGGTGATTGCCAGAGCGGCAGCGAAGAAAGCAGCGACGCCGGTGCTCGTGATTGGCGTATGGCTCACCACATCGGGCGCGGCGAGATAGCCGGCGATCAGCGAAATCACCAGATACGCAAAGCGCTTGCCGAGCGAGATGTCTTTCGACGTGACGACGACGAGCGCGGCGCCAGTGAAAGCGCCGATCAGCGCATTACCGTCAATGCCGGGAAGCAGGCTTGCAAAGCCGATGCCGGCCGATGCAACGGCGAGGGTAGTGGTGCTAGGTTCGGCCATATTGGCGACTCCGGGTTAGTCGAAAAGGTTGACGAGCTGGATCGTTGATTGATCGTTCGGCGGATCGGGCAGATCTACGGCGAGGCCGAGCGGCAGCACGGGGCCGTGATCGGCCAGGCCGGCGTTAAGTTCTAGCGTCGCCTCGACGACGCTTTGCGTGCGGCCGAGATAGCGAAAGCAAAGCGAGTCGACCGTATCGCCCTGTTGTGCATAGACGCGCATCAGATCAGCTCTACCGTTGTGCGCGCGGCGCCGCGCATGTCGTTGATTGCGTGGCGAGCGTTGCGGCGATCGGCGTCGATCGTCGTTTCCAGCTCGGCCGCGTCGGCCGCGCCCGATTTCGTGCTATCGAAATCGCGGTATTGCTCGGTCACGTCAGCACGCGCGAGGTAATAGACGGCGCGGCGATAGCGCGCGAGATGCACGCTTTCACCGCCGATATCGTCGGCCGGCAGCTCGGCGAGTGTCGCGACGCCGGCGGCCTGGTGCGCCTGGCGCCACGTCGACAGTTCGCGATTTACTTCGTCGATCGCGGCGATCACGGCATCGCGCAAGCGCGCATGCGTAACGGTGCCGTCGAGGCGTACCGCCTGGCGCATGTGGGCCAGATCCACAGAGGGAAACCAGTGCGTATTAGTCACGATCAGCTCGGCCGCCGGCGGGGTTGGCTCGGGCGTGATGTTCGGTTCGGCGATCGCGTAAAAGCTACTCATGGTTTCAGCTCTGAAATAGTGGGCGGTGGGCCGGCGTCGGATCGCGTTTCCGTCAGGTGTTGCGATCGTCAGCCGGCGCCGCCCAGCCGGGGGGCTCTTTACGTGCGGCTGGCGTCGCCGCCGGTCACAATGCTGGCTTTTTCAAGCCGAGCAATGTCCTGTTTCACGCCGATACGCGAATCTAGTTCGAGTGCGCGGCATAGGTGTTCGAGTGCGGCCTTGCCGTTGCCGTCGCGCTCGGCCATATAGCCGAGTGCCTTGTGCGTCTTTGCGCGCACCTGGTCGTGCATGTCGGCCGACGCGGTGAGCTGCGCGACTTCGACGAGCTGCGCGGCAGTCACGCCGATATCGGCGCCGCCTTTCTTGAACGCTGAAAGCGCGGCTTCGGCGAATTCCTCGGCGATCGCAGTCGCGAGCGGCCGGTCGTATTGATCGGGCAGCGTCATCCGGTGCGCGAGTGCATACCGCGCGATATCGAGCGCGCCGGCGAAGTCGCCCGCGTCGACGCGCCAGATCATCACGGTCGTTAAAACATCGTCCTGCGCCCCCCGCCCGCCCGCCAGTGCGCCCGCAACATAGTCGACATATTCAGGCAGCAACTCGGCACGCTTTACGGCGATCTTGCGTTCGATCGAGGCGATCGATTTGAGGCGTCGGCGATCGGTCGCCAGCTTCGCAAGCATCAGCTCGTAAGCGCTCGCGCCGGCAAGCGATTCACCAGGCGCCGCCGATGCCGCAGCTTCTTCGGCCGACACGCGTTCGTAATGACGTTGGGCGGGGCTTTTCATGGTTAGGCCGCCACCGCAGTGATGTTCTCGACCAGGCAGCCGGCGCCAAAATCTTCGACGACATACGCATCATTCGACGATTCGAAGTTCTCGACACGATCGCGCTTTGCGTTGTCGACGAGCGTGCGACGGCGCGCGCCCTCTTGCCAGTAGATCGACAGATTGTCGAGTCGTTGAATCATGACGGCATTAGCCGGGAAGTAAGGCACGGACACGGCCGGCAAGCCGCCGATGCGCTTCTGACTCACGATCATGTCGGCCGCCGCCATCTCGGTCGGCTTGTTTTCCTGATTCAGAATCGGGAAATACTTGTCGTGCAGCATTTCACGGCCGCAGATCACGACGAGCGCCGTATCTTCACGGTGCCACGCGTCGACAAGGTTATTCACCACGTCATACACCAGCGCGTCGAGGTTCGTGTAATCGCCGCCGGCGCCGATTTGCACCTTGCCGGCCGCCTTGCCGTGATCCATCACGCGTTTCGCAGCTTGCGCACGATAGGCTTGCAGCCATCCGATATTTACGTCTTGCAGCAGCGGGTTTTTTGCGCGATCGGATGTTGCCGCGCGCCTCGTGCCGTTGAAACCGATCGTGATGCGATCGAGCGCCATACGTTGCACGATCGCGTCGCGCAAGCGGGTTTGAAAGTCGGCAAACTTCGCCCATGCGTCGAGCTTCGCATAAGGAATGTGCGAATCGAAGTTCGTTTGCGAGGCAAAGTATTTGCTCGAATCCAGATCGGTCGGGTCGACCGTTTCGCGGTCTTTAACCTTCGTGTCGGTCGTGCTCGCGATCGGGCCACCGATGCCGAGGCCGAGCTTTTCGCCCTGTTGCTCTGTCACGGGCATGACATTAATTTTCGACAGGAACGTGCTCGATTCCTGCATCTTGGTTTCGATCTTCTGTTGCACGCTCGGGTCGACCGCAAACTTTACGGCCGCGCTCGGCACGCCGTTCAGTTTCGCGATCGCCTCCATGTATGCATTGAAGGCGAGGCGGGTTTTGTTCTGCATGTGTGTTGCTCCGAAATATCGAGGGGTAGGCCGGGGCCGGTTAGCAGTCGGTCACGATCGCGCCGTCGCCGCCCGTGGTGGTCGGGCGTTGCGGCTGGCCGTTGCCGGTGGTCGAGAGCTGCACTTGCAGCTCGTCGAACGCTTTGCGATCGGCTTCGCGTGCCTGGGTCAGCTCGGCGACCTTCGTTTCGAGGGCCGCGACGAGCTTGCCGGTCGCGATTACTGCGTCGGCTTGTTCCGCGCCGTGCGTGGCGAGTTCTTCCACCGCTTGCGCCACGTCAGCGAAACGCGTCTCGTCGGTCGCGGCCTTCTTCTTCGCAAAGCCGAGCACTTCCTTAACGCGGACAAACAGCGACGGCAGGCTCGGCGTGTCGTCGGCCTCTTCTTCAAACTCGATCACGGTTTCGGCACCGGCGGTGAAAAGGTTCGTCGGCGTCACCTTGCGGCCGGTGAATGGTGATGCGTTCGGGTTTTGAGCTGCGAAAGAAAGAATCTCGGTGCCGAGGCTCGCGGGGCTATCGGTCACGGCAAGGCCGATCAGATAGGCTTGCTTCGTGTCGGCGAACGCCGGATCGATTTCGCACGAGGTGTAAATCTTTTGCTTCGCCTTCGTCAGCGCGACCAGCTCGGGCGTTGGGGCGATTTGTGCATAGAGGCCGAGCTTTCCGGCGAGCGGGCCAGTTTCGTCGTGGGTTTCGAGCGCGAGCACGTCGCCGTATGCCTTGAACGGGCCATCGGGCACGATGCCGCGATAGTGTTCGAGGTTGATGCGTGCGCCGTAAATATCGCGGTTGTAGTTCTTCGCCATTTGCGAGAGCCATTCGCGGGCGATGGTGCGGCCGTCAGTCGTCGCACCTTCGACAGCGATGCGGAAAAACCTGGTTGCCGCGTGCTTGACCGAGTCGGGTGCGCCGGTCGCCGCGACGGAACCGATCGCGAGCGCGCCCAGGCCGACGCCGTGCGATGCCAGCGCACCGACAAAATCGACGGATTTGAAAACGGTGTCAACGGCGAGCGTCGCCGCGTGTGCGTCCATTGTGAAAGCGAACGCAATCGCCGCAACGGCGAAAGACATAAGCGACAGCTTGCGAGATTGCATCGTTAGGTCTCCAACAGGTTCGGAAAGGGTTCAACGTGAGTTCACATATTGCGGGTGAGCGTGCGAACGCTCAACGTGCGCCGATTGTTTTCGCTTTGGATACATACGGTTAGGCGTGCTTGCGCGCGCGCGGCGCGAGAAACTTGGGGCCATGCTAGGAACCGCCAACATTGCCCCCGCACTCGAATCGAATGCCGATCCACGCCGTATAGCCCGCGCGCTTTACTGGCAGGGTTGGCGCATCTCGTCTATCGCTCGGCACATTGGCGAAAAGCGGCCGACCGTCGAGGCATGGAAACAGCGCGACAAGTGGGCCGAGGCGACGCCGATCGAACGCATCGAGTCGTCGCTAGAAACGCGGCTTGCGGTGCTCATTGCAAAGGACAGGAAAGACGGCCAGGACTTCAAGGAAATCGACTTGCTCGGCCGGCAGTTCGAGCGCACGGCGCGCGTGCGCAAGTACGGCGAAACGGGGAAAGAGAGCGACCTGAATCCGAACATCGAGGCACGCAACACGGCGCCGCGCAAAGAGAAGCCCGCGCAAAACGAATTCAGCGACGAACAGGCCGAGCGGCTTCGCGAGGCGTTTCTAGATTCGTTGTTCGGCTATCAAAAGGTCTGGTATCGGCAGGGCGAGCAGCGCACGCGCAACATTCTCAAGTCGCGGCAGATCGGCGCGACGTGGTATTTCGCCCGCGAGGCACTGGACGACGCGATCGGCACGGGTCGCAATCAGATTTTCTTGTCGGCCAGCAAGGCACAGGCGCACGTATTCAAGCAATACATTCGGCAGTTTGCCGCCGAGGCCGCAGACGTTGAGCTGAAAGGCGACCCGATCGTGTTGCCGAACGGTGCCGAAATGATCTTTCTCGGCACTAACTCGCGCACCGCGCAGAGCTATCACGGCAATTTCTATTTCGACGAATATTTCTGGGTCGGTGGATTTCAGCAGCTCAACAAGGTTGCATCGGGCATGGCGATGCACAAGCAGTGGAGAAAGACGTATTTCTCTACGCCATCGAGTATCGCGCACGGCGCCTATACGTTCTGGACAGGCGAGCACGCCAACAAGGGCCGCTCGAAAGACAAGCATGTGCATTTCGACGTAACGCACAAGGCACTCGCCGGCGGCCGGCTTTGCGAGGATCGCCAGTGGCGCCAGATCGTCACCGTCGAGGATGCCGTCGCCGGCGGTTGCGACCTGTTCGATATCGACGAGCTGCGGCTTGAATACAGTCCAGAGGAATACGCCAATCTGTTGATGTGCCAGTTTATCGACGACACGGCGTCGATATTCCCGCTCGCGGATTTACAGCGCTGCATGGTCGACTCATGGGAAGAATGGGCCGACGACTTCAAGCCGCTCGCGCCCCGCCCTTTCGGTTTCCGGCCGGTTTGGGTCGGCTATGACCCTGCACTATCCGGCGACTCGGCCGGCTTGATCGTCATCGCACCGCCGGCGGTGCCTGGTGGCAAGTTTCGCGTGCTGCACAAGTGCCAATGGCGCGGCATGGATTTCGAGGCCCAGGCCGAGGCGATACGCACGGTCACAACGCAATACAACGTCGCCTATATGGCGATCGATACGACGGGCATCGGCCAGGGCGTCTATCAGCTCGTCAGGCAGTTCTATCCGAACGCGATCGCGCTCAACTATTCGCCAGAGGTGAAAGGCCGCCTGGTGCTCAAAGGCTTGTCGGTGATCGGCAAGGGCCGGCTCGAATTCGATGCCGGATGGACAGACCTGGCGCAATCGTTCATGGCGATTCGCAAGACCATGACGGCGAGCGGAAAGAAAGTCACCTATGAAGCGAGCCGTAACGAGGAAACAGGACACGCGGACCTTGCATGGGCGTGTCTGCACGCGCTCGGCAATGAACCGCTAGAGGGCGTCACCGCCAACAATACCGGCTTTATGGAGTTCTCAAATTGAGCAAGCGAAACCGCAACATGCACGCCGCACCGCCGGCGCCGGCCGCACCGTCGACGCCGCTGAGGGCCGAGGCCTTCACCTTCGGCGACGCCGTGCCGGTGATGGATCGCGCCGAGATTCTGGATTACGTCGAAACGTGGTCGGCCGGCAACTGGTTCGAGCCGCCGGTGTCGTGGTCGGGCCTGGCAAAGACATTTCGCGCCGGCGTCCATCACGGCTCGGCGATCTACTTCAAACGCAACGTGCTATCGGCGACGTTCATTCCGCACAGGTTGCTCACGCGTGAGGAATTCGACAAGTGGGCGCTCGACTTCCTCACGTTCGGCAATGGATACCTGGAGCGGCAGGATAACCGCCTGGGCCGGCCGCTCGCGCTCAGACGTGCGCCGGCAAAGTACATGCGCCGCGCGACGGACCTGCAACGTTTCTATCAGGTCAACGGGTGGCAAGCGTCGCACGAGTTCGCCGGCGGGACAGTGCATCACTTGATGGAACCGGACATTAACCAGGAGGTGTACGGCTTGCCCGAATATCTCGGCGCCCTGCACGCGGCATGGTTGAACGAATCGGCGACGCTGTTTCGTCGGCGGTATTACGAGAATGGTTCGCACGCGGGTTTCATCCTGTACATGACGGATGCGGCGCAGTCGCAAACCGATGTTGACGACATGCGCGCAGCGTTGAAAAACAGCAAGGGGCCGGGCAATTTCCGAAACCTGTTTATGTACGCGCCGAACGGCAAGAAAGACGGCATTCAGCTCATTCCCGTTTCCGAAGTCACGGCGAAAGACGAGTTTTTCAACATCAAGAATGTGACGCGCGACGACTTGCTCGCGGCTCATCGTATCCCGCCGCAGCTCATGGGGATCGTGCCGAGCAATACCGGGGGCTTTGGCGCGGCCGATACGGCCGCCGAGGTATTCGGGCGTAATGAAATCGAGCCACTGCAACGGCGGTTCGCGCAGCTCAATGACTGGATCGGCGACGAAGTTGTGAGGTTCGTTCCGTATTCGATCTAGACGCCGAAGGCCGCCGCGTAAGCGACAGGGGTTTCGTCCGGAGCGGGCATGTCACGAACGGCAATTGGGCGCGCCAAGTGCGCCCAATGTATGCGGTCGAATGGCTCAGATCGACCCAAATCTGACATCGAGCAAACAAGTTTGCCATCGAAGAGCGGACCTTGAACTGCAACTCTGAAGGCACCATTGGCCGGGCCTCCATATGCTTCGGTGTAACTGCTACAAATTCCTTGACTTGCAGACGCTATGCTGAGATTGGCAACCGCTGCTTCCTTAGCGACGTCAAGGCCAAGCATAGAGCGGCGGACCCGGGAGGAACCGTGTCCTCGGGGGCAGGATCGCCCTTCCTCACTTGCTCAATCGGCCGTACGCACAAACGATCACCAAGAAACTCTTCATTAAGCTCCAAGCGATCGACGCCGTCAATGCCCCGACTATGCTTTGAGAACCAATCGGGCGAGCTGATGTGAAGAACTGTGCATATCTCGGGCCGCAGATTTAGCAGATTTACTGCGACGCCCGTGAAAAGAAGAGATGCATCACCTCGGTCCAACAGTGAGCGAAGAAAGATCAGATTCCGGTTTCCGTAAAAGTAGTCATGCGAGATGACGCTGGGCGCCTGCGAAGCCTCTTTAACGCGAAACAACTCCTCCAGATACTCGCGATAGATGTTGTGAACCACGGAGTACTCGCGGGCGGTATCTCCAGCAATCGGCTGGAACATAAAGGACGGGGCCACGTGCCAAAGATCCCCATGTACTGCCACACCAGCCGCGGATCGTCGTTGCAGGATGACGCCATAGTCATCGGCCCTGCGAAAGACGACCACCGTGGAGACTGCTACAGCGGCGCTTCTGCCTGTTGGCTGCATGACTGGCTGCGCGGAAAGCGAATGAACGCGCATTCGGCACTTCAGCGCGTTGAGCAGGGGCTCTACGCTTTTGGCCCCTCTTTGTGCCTCGGCGACAAACGCAAGGATTTCCCACTCGAGAACGTCACATGTGCGCAAGGCGCCAAAGTACGTTCCCATGCCGCAATCGAGCGTGATGGCGTCGCCAAAGCGAATCTCTCTCATTGCGTATGTCGGCAGGTCTTTGGGACCACCATCACGAGGAGCAATCTTCTGAAGGAAGTCGACATACTCTTGTCCAGCGATTGCAAGATCCGGATCGATACTCACCTGTTCGGGAGCGAGCCGTCCCAAGACAGACTCGGGCTGCGTCATCTGTCCCGCAGGTGCGGGAAACATGACCACCGGATATGAATCCTCGTCCCATGGCCTTTCAAGAGCCGGGTACAACTGCAACAGCCATCTCTCTAGCTGGGGACACGACCGGCCCAGCCTTGCGGCATCTAGCTGCTTGCTTGCACGACTTCTGGACCACCAACCCCGCAGGTAACGCCCCATTTCAAACAGTTCGGTTGGAGATGGCGTGGGAATGGGAATAGGAATAGGCATCATCACCTCCCAGAGGGAATGCCATTCTCAGTGTAGAAAAACTTTCGCGGTCCGTCTATGTCACCGAAGGCATCGAAAGTAGGAGCCGGCGCGCACCAGAGCAGACGTTGACGACTGACAGCTTATGGCCGATCCACGCCCCTTGCGAAGGCCGCGCGCCGACCCGGTGAAATAAGTCGCCCCAACTCATTGCTGCGGCCGGCAAATTGGCCACCGTAGACGGCTGGCGCTTTGGGCCGATATAAGCAAGCCATCATCACCTATGCTTTTTTGCAGTCCCCTCCCCGCCTGCCGACTTCGCTTAGGGGGCCGATTTTGATGCGCGCATGGTAACGGCTCTTTGCCCTTTCATGTGCGTCATCGCGCGAAAAGACTCTCGACGAATTGATGCATTTCGATGCGCACTTGACGCGTCCTTATGCAGCTAACAGAAGTCGGAATAGTTGCTGCCTCGCGCCTTCGTTCCTCCTGTGGGACTCGTGTCGCCCAAGGGAAGACGAAGGCTCCGGATCTTCGACAATTCAGACCATCCCCAAGCCGGATTGGGGATGGCAGACTAATCCTTGTACCGTTATGAACTCCTCGGGCGGTCTAGCCACCTTCGAAGACTTGTTCGGCACATGGATGGCCTTGTCCCACGGACGGACAGCTGCGGTCCCGTCGCATGCGTCCGCCATGCGCTCCTTGGCGATAGCTACGTATGACGCGTCGATTTCTGAACCCACGAACCGACGCCCCTCAAGTAGCGCTGCGACGCCTGTGGTGCCGCTTCCGCAGAACGGGTCAAAAACTAAATCGCCTGGTTTGGTGAGAGCGCGGATGAAGACCTGGGGCAATGCGACTGGGAACTGGCACGGGTGCTCGGTTTTTTCGACATGGTTCGCCTTAACATTTGGCACGTCCCATACATCGCCGGGGTTTTTCCCGCGAGGATTGCCGCTAGGGGTTCCCTTTCGTGGACCGCGGGTGTGGGTTTTTCCCGGATATTTCTGCGGGACGCGAACAGAATCTAAGTCGAAATAGTAGTCGTCCCCTTTGGTAAACCACAGCACTACCTCATGGCGGCCACTGAAGCGGTTTGCGCAATGCAGGCCATGGCCAAAACTCCAGATAACCCTGTTCCGAAGACGCATTTCCGGGAACCGAGCCATTTCTGCGAACACGATGTAGTCAAGCGGTGTCACTACGCCGTTCTTCACATGTGACCCGACCTGCCAGCAAAAGCTACCGCCAGGGCGCAGTGAACGGATGAGCTCCGGAAGAAGCTCGCTATGCATTGATCGAAAGTCCTCGACGCTTCTTGCAGACTCGTATTCCTTTCCAATGCAGTACGGCGGAGACGAAAAAATAACATCGACGGTTTCAGGTGACATGGACCCGGCGAGTTCGAGCGCATCGCCGCAGAACAAGGAAGCTTGACGAGTGGCGGAACCTTGAATGCAGGTCTTCGTGGAACGATAAACAGGAATTTTGGTCATGGGTGTCCTCTTCGCCCGATGTTACTTGGTCTAGGGGCAAAGATCTATCGGCCGGTGTCAACAATCGAAGAACTGCGCCGCGAGGGCTGCTCCAACTTGAGCCCAAGCGCTGGAGGTATAGCTCTCGAAGGGGAAGGAGGCTATCCCCTCTAGTTGCTTATCGAAGTCAAAGCCGAATGGCGAATCGTAACCGTTGATGATGTCCCTCAGCATAAGTAGGAATCCGCCTATCGACGTGGGTGACAGGATGCCTACCTCTCCTTTGTGTCGTGGCTTCCATTTCTGTTGAAGTTGCGTGCGAAGCGAAAGTAAGACTAGGTTTATCTTTTCTTGGCAAAACTGTATATACGCGGATCGCGAGATGTCGTCCTCTAGATCGGCATCTGCATTTGGCGAAAAAAGGCTATACAAGGAGCCTTGTCCATCGGTTTTCAGCAGACTCGGGAGCACATATCTCACGAGGGAAGAAGTGCGGATTTTTTCTGGCGGGTCGTACAGGCTTTCCTGCAAGAAGCCTGACAGCGGACCAGACTTCGCGAGTGCGGAAATCACGGCTTTGCAAATGGAAATCGTCGATGCCGGATTAATAAGCGCTTCCAATTCCTGGCGGAGATCTGCCTTAACTCCCGTCTGAGTGTTGTTGATGCTAAGGAACAGTTCAGCTTCAAATTTAACTCGTTGGAAATCAGTGTAATCGTCCGGAAACACAATGCCGGTAACAAGTAGATTTTGCCGCTTTCTCAAGTTCTTTATCGCGCTTTCGGCACTATCTTCGCCCTCATAGTAAGAGAAAACACGATGCTGACCATCAATTATGCCCACCGTCCCGAGCTCTTCCGGGAGGGTAAGCATTGCATTTCCCTTAAATGTGCCAGATAGATCTACTGGAGTATTTGTTTTGTTGTTAATAATCTGGACATGATTGGGTAGGGTCACGATTAAATTATTAACGAAAACTTTCCTTGTTTCTGCAAGGTATTTCCGCATCGAAGCGAGTTTTACAGGGACCAAAAACCGTTGGTACGAGATCTGGGCGTCTTCCCAGCCGTCTCGTCTCAAAACATAGGCTCTACTTATCAACGAGGCAGGATCGGCGTAAAACGACACGACGCCGAAGCCTGTAGGATAGTTGATGTGATTTCCCGAAAGTACAAAGGTGTCATATCCCAGAGAGCTTACTTTGGCCCCCGACGCTTTTGTGTCTCCGACCTGAGCGAGGGAAACCCCAAGATATTTAAGTAACTCGTATTTCGAAGATTTGCCGATTGTCTTTGCGAGCGATTTGAAATAATTTGCGTCCGCGCGCTTCATTATTTTCAATGGATTGCTATGAGTATATAAACTCGCATCGCAGTCCATAGCAGACGAAAAATAGATGTGTCGCATCTCCAAGTCTTCTGCTTCGTACTCGCCTTCGTTCACGTATTTTTCGAAATCGTTGTTCTTTTCGCAATAAATTTTGTAAAACTCGGCCCTGTTGTCGGTCAATATTTCATGGAACAGCTTTTTCTTGGAGAAGTGTGCAGAGACGCCGTTCATCCCGGTTGTCTCTTCGCAAATAACGACTACGTTTTTATAAGAAAAAATAAAGTCTATTTCCCCAGTGCGACCAGCGACCTCAAAATGTATGCCGTCGGTCTCTATTGGAGTAAAACCGGCACCCGTGAAAATTTCTGGAAGCGTAACAAGCTTCTTGTTTGCTTTCGGTTTGCTTCCATTTTTTTGTTGGGTTTTTGCTTTTGCCATGGTTTGGTAAATAATCTGCCAGCAGTCTTAGGCTCGCGTCGCGGACGGAACGGCTACGCTCGTGCTGACGGGGTCCCCGAGGTGTTCCCGTATAGATTCGGCCTAGCGCACAACACGTTATCGCCAGAATATCCGCTAATAGACCGTAAACCGTCTGACAATACAAGAGGAACTGGGTGAGCGCCGTGTCCAGAACGCCGCCATGCCGCAAGCGGTCTGCGGGGCGAGCGACTCCAATGTGGAATGGACGTCTCGGCTTGATATCTGGAACTTACCGGCCGCTGCGTGACGAACGCGTGTGTGCAGCTAAATTGCAGCTGGGATGGCATCGGTTGATGCTGATTGAATTGGTTTAGCCTTGGTTTTGCAGCTTGCGAGTTGCGTAAGGCGTTGATTTATAACGGTGCGTGATGCGCCAGTAAAACTCCGAAGGCAGGGGTTGCTGGTTCGATCCCAGCCGGGCGCACCATCTAGTTTTCCGCAGAAATCCCCCGAAATCCTTGTGGCATTACTCTACAGATGTCGTAAACGACACCTGTAGTAGCACGAACAGCCGCAAAAAGTCCCGTCCTAGACTTTTCCCTCCGTTTGTCCGCAACTCGGACGACCCGGCAACAAGAGGCGCTCCGGCTCCCGACCTCGCGCAACCATTACCCCCGTCTGGGCGTGTGCTTTCCGCAGGGCTCTCTGCACGTCTTGGCGCCTTCCCAACGTTTTGACTTTCCCCCGCATTCGCTCGACCACCCGCCTTCGCGCAGGATAGATGCCGGCATCGCAAAGTGCTTTGTGCTCGTCCAGATAAACTTGGTCGAAAGTCTCCGACGCCTCACCCCGAATGGCTTTGACAAGGTCACTGCCGCGTTGAACTAGGAGCGCGTGTTCGTTAGGAAAAGTCGTTCGAAGAAATTTCAGCGAAACCCCAATCCGCTTCGCCGCTTCGGTGGCACTTTTCATTTCCCCAACATGAATCAATTCTTCGAGGTCCACACGAAGCTCGTCTCGCGGCCGCCGGGCTCCCGTGCCGCCACTTACGACCAGTCGACGGTTCTGACACTGCGGCGCGGGTCGCAGCGAAAGCATCACACGGTTACCGAGCAAGATGTCTGCAATTGCACAACCGCAACAGAACGCGGTCAGCGCAAGGCGCGGAAGACTCATTCGTACTTGTTCCTTCGCCCACCCATGCATCTGTGATTTGCCGACGTGGAGGTGAGCCGCGAAGTAAGCGGACTTACCCTTGAACAGGGTATTGATTGCATGCGTGAGAAACCAGATTGCACTCAGGCTCCCGCAACTCGTAGTTACCGCACTATTGGAGACGCCAGGTTGCACATTCTTCCAACCGTTTGGCCGTTGCCCCATGAAGCGTTGGTTGGCAATCGAAGCAGGCAGTCCAGCCTTTACTTCGCTCGATGACCTGTTTGAGGAAGCGGTGTTGTTTGCGAAGGAGTAGCCTTCAGAGGCTATTTCGGACGGGCAACATGTCACACGGCGTTGAGCCCGTTGCCATGTGTTGCACCGGGCTTCTTGTCCTTGGCGCCATGATAGGGCGCTTGCCCTGACAAGCCCTTTGCCGTTCAACGTCGCAGACGCCCGCATTGACGATGGGTTGGTGAATTCTGAAACCGGATATTACGGGTTGGATGGGATTCAGGTTGTTGGAGTGGCGGACAGGCGAAGGCGAAGTCCGCTTTGTGCGCGGACCATTGAAATCCGCGTCTGGTTGCTCAAAGCGACGTTGTGAATGTCGTCAACCACGCCGGGCTGGCAGACAGCAGCGCTGTCTCCAGCGTCTTGTCCAGTCCCGTAAGCGCGAGCAGACCGAACGCGATGAACACGGTCCCGAGAACCGTTTTCCCGATGGTTCCCGCAGAGCGCAGTCGACCTCGAAGCCGCAATATCGAGGCCCGCGAAAGGGAGCCGAGTACCGCCAGCGGAAGGCTCGCTCCGACGCCGAAGATGCCCATCAACAACGCAATATTGCCGAGATTCCGGCCTTGAGCGGCGAGCGTGGTTGCGGCGCCCAGTGTCGGGCCGACGCAGGGACTCCATACGGCTCCCAGAAGCAGTCCGACCGCGAACTGGCCAGACAAGGTGTTGCCCTTTATCCGGCCCAGCCAGCGCTGGCTGGGACCACCTGTACAAGCGGCCACGCGATTGAAAGCGGCCTGCAGCCGTTGGGAAAACATCGCGAGCCCAAAGAGAATCATCAGCACGGCGGCCACGCGACGGAACACGTCGTTATCTAGTCCCAACGACACACCGGCCGTCGCGACAATAATGCCGATGACCGAGAAGGACACACTCAATCCCGCGGCGAGTGCAACAACCCCCAGCCGTTGTGCTGCCAAGGCCGACGCCACGAGTATGGGAATGAGGCGAGCACGCACGGTGATAGCGTTGTCAGGGCTCCGGCCAGAAACCCGAGCGCGTACGTACCCGGAGTGAAATCCATTACAGGGCTTTCGCAAACGTGTTCCTGATGTCCTGCTCGCGCGTCTGCCCCGTTGAGCGCGCAACTTCGTGGCCGCCCTTGAAGACAACGAATGTCGACTGCTGGGTCACTTTCATCGCCCGCTTCAGGGCGACTTCCTTGTCGTAGTCGGCCACGAAAATGGTCACGTCTTTCATTTCCGGGCTCGCTGCCAGACGGTCCACAATCGGTTGCTGGACCTTGCAGGTGGGGCACCAGGTCGCATGGAAGTAGACGATGTTTGGCTTCCCGTCGGCGTTCAGCCTGTCGAACTGTGCCTGGTTAAACGCCTGTTCGCCGGCGAAGGCACTACCGACGGTCAGTAACAGGCTCGAAGCGAGCAGATATCTGCGAATGACTTTCAGCATTTCATTCTACCCAAAGATAAACAGCCTTATTGTTAGACGTCCCGATGACGAAAAGATTGCCCTCGCGCGTCGCGGTTGCCGGTAAGGCTCGGGTGGGCTGCTCAGCGCCAAACTCGTCACACTGGTTTGCTCTATCCCGGTTGTGTGGCGCAGGGATGTGCTGCGCTGACACAACCGGACTGATGTGTTCACTGGGTCAGGTCACCGCCGTCCATAAGCGTATCGATGAGCGGGCACGACATCTTTCCTTTCGACGTCGAACAGCGGTGCACCAGGGTCGCCAGCGCTGCCTCCAGTCTCGACAAATCCTGCATGCGGTGGCGCACGTCGGCGAGCCTGTGTTCCGCGATTGCGCGCGCAGCCCTGCACGTCTGACCGTCGTGCAGGGACAACAAGGCTTCCACCTCGTCCAGCGAAAAGCCGAGGGACTGCGACCGCTTGATGAAGCGCAGTCGCCTCAGCACACCTGCCCGATATCGCCGGATGCCACCGGTGGGACGGGGCGGTATCGGCAGTAACCCTCGGCGATGGTAGTACCTCACGGTTTCGACATTGACCTCTGCCGCTTCAGCCAGTTGTCCGATGGTCATTTCCTGCATGGTGCGCTTGACTCCGTACTTAGGTACGCACCTAGACTAGACTCAACCAGTCCGAAAAGGAAGTGCGATGCGACGTCGCTGGGCCACCACCGGTTCCCTGCTAGCCGGAACTGCTGCCGCATTTGGAGCATCCGCTTGCTGCGCGGGCCCCTTGCTGCTTGTCGTGCTGGGAGTCGGGGGCGCCTGGGGTTCCCGCCTGACCGCGCTGCGGCCGTTCCAACCCCTATTTGTCGCCATCTCCATCGCTTTTTTCGCGGTCGCTTTCCGCAGGCTCTACGCCAGGTCCAAAGAATGTGCGGTGGGTGAAGCTTGCGCGGTGCCTTCGGTGCGACATCGTCAGCGCGTCATTTTCTGGGTCGCGATGCCGGCCGCGCTCGCGCTGATGTCGTGGCCTTCCAGGCCGGACTGCGCCGCACCCATAGGCTGGTGGAGCAGCTGCTCGCATTGGCGAGGTCCGAACAGGGAGCGCTGGAGCAGCCGACTACGGTGTCACTGCGAGCCGTGGCAACCGAGGTCATTAACGCCACGATTGGGCATGCCCGCGAGAAAGATATTGACCTTGGGTTCGAGCATTTCGATGAAATGGATGCCGTCGTCGATGTGTCGTCAGTCACGGTGGTGCTGAGAAACCTGGTCGACAATGCGGTGCGATATACGCCGGCAGGCGGGAAGGTGGACGTGTCCGTCGTTCAGGCAGGAAGCGAGGTAATGTTTGAAGTCGTCGACTCGGGCCCGGGTATTCCGCATGGAGAGCTCAAGCGTGTGCTGGAACCGTTCTACCGGCTGGACCATTCCGTTGCATCGGGAAGCGGGCTCGGCCTCTCCATCGTTTCCGAGATTGCACGGCGGACCGGCGGCCGCCTGGTGCTCGAGAACGTCGACGGTGGATTTCGCGCGCGTTTTTTCCAGCCGCTGCGCCAGAACGGCTGATGGCGCACGATGGAGCATCGCTTACAACTTGAATTTCCTTCTGGAAGGTCATTCCGAGCGGCCGTGATGTTGATGGTGCGGATGGGCGGAGCCATGACGCCCATGTCCTCCATGGTCGTGCTCAACGCTTTCCATCATTCGCATCATTTCCGGGCCACCGGTTCTGAAAAATGCGACCGTCAAGACGATGAAAATAGCACCAAAGATGATGTTCAGAACTGTCGTGTAGCTGAAGGTAATCGCTGCGTCGACGACTGCCGTATGCCGTTCCATCGGAACCCAGCCGAGCACCTGGAACAGGCCTTCGACGACCAGCGCGGCGGCGACCATCGCAAGGTAGAAAGTGACAGTCAGGAACACCGTCATCTTGCCGCCGTAATACTTCCTGTAGATGTTCAGGATGGGGAGGATGATGAGGTCGCCAAAGATGAAAGAGGCGACACCGCCGAAACTGATGCCGCCGTTCCATAGCACGGCAGAGAGCGGTACATTACCGACCGAACACGTGAAGGACGCCACCGCGATGAGCGGTCCCACGAACGCTCCCCAAATCATGGCGGCCGCTGGATGACTGACGAGGAAGAATTTCTGCCAGAAGCTGTCCGGAACCCAGGCACCAAGCGCGCCGGCGACGAGCAAACCAATACCAATGTCGCGCCACAGCATCGACCAGTTCATCACGTAGCTGTGGCTGATTGCAATCCAGCCTTGCTTCGAACCAAGCCGTTGCTTCCAGGTGCCGTGCTGTTCTCCCATCGACATGGCCGCATGACCTTCCATGCTGCCGGCGATACCTTTGTCCGCCTGGTCGATAGCTTCCTCTTTCAGCGAGTCCCTGAGAAAGAACCGGAAGAGCAGCACCAGAACGACAATCATGGTGGGGCCGCCGATAAACTCAGCGGCGGCGAACTGCCACGAAATCAGGACCCACCAGGACCCACATCAGCACACCGAGCTCGAGCACGAGATTCGTCGCCGCGAACTGGAACGCCATCGCTGAAGTGAAGTCGCCGCCCTTGCGCACAATGGAGCGTGCCATGGCGACAGCGGCGTAGGAACAGGAGGAGGACGCCGCGCCGAGCAGACTGGCGACCGTCAGGGACCGTGGGGACGCATCCGGCAGAAGCCTCGACATCTCGGACTTCGAGACGATGACTTCAATCACCGCAGAGAACAGGAAGCCTAGACTCAATCCCCAGAATATCTGCCACAACATCGTGAAGGCCATCCAGAGAGCATGGCCGACTGCAGTGACAATCTCCATCGCAACCTCCTGCCTGGGTGCTGCTCTACCAACGCTACGGTGTCGGATGCCGTTGCCGCCTTCGGCAAAGTGACAGGCTCAGACGCAGGCATATGCCGCAATGCCCAGGCGAATGCCGCATTTCCTCCGCCCTCATCGGGCGACCTGATTATGCGCTGACCACAGGATGGAACCCCGCCGCCTCAATCACGGCGACCAGACGCTCCCGTGGCAACGCCGAATCGACCTTCACGATTTTGGTGGTGACATCGATGTCGAGCTTTGCTGCCGGGTCGACGCTGGTCACCGCGCGCGTAATAGAGTTAGCGCACCCGCCGCATGACATATCCTTGACTTCAAATTCCATTTCCAGCTCCAGTAGCAAATCAGAAGCCCAAGCGTGAACCTTCCCATGACGGGAAGGTCAAGGGGTAGTAAACGCTCTATTCGAGCGACCGCTGTGTGCGGAGGGCGACGCAGGCTACAAATTGCCTGGGACATGAATAAAATACCTTCGCTATAATCCCAGCCATGAAATTCCTTCGGACAATGCTCCTTCTGCTGCTTTGCGCTGCGCTGCCCATCAGTGGGCTGGCGGCTAGCGGCTTGACTGGAGAATGTCCAATGCAGATGAGCATGGGCATCGACGACGCTGCTGCGATGTCTTCGGAGATGCCTGGCTGCGAGACGATGAAATCCTCGCAACCGGGGAAAGCCAAAGGCTTCTTCTGCAAGGTAACGGCGCAATGCCAGCTTGGTAGTCTGTATCATCCGGTATCCGCGACTGAAATAACCCGTCCTGCCGGGCTGTCCAGCCCCGTCGTATTCCACTACGCACAGTCGCTGTCCGTCCGTGAACCGGCCGGTCTCTGGCGACCTCCGTGCGCCATCTAATCCCTTGCTGACAGGTTCACCGCATTTGCGGTGAGGTCGTCCTGCGTCCAGGACGTGGATTCCTTTGGGAGTCCGCCGTTGGGGTTAGAACATGCCTTTAACTATTGGCACGCCGTCATACCGGCGTGCACCACTGCGTGCGCGTTCGCTTTTTGCCGCGCTGCTTCTCGCGAGCGTCGCCGCGCACGCGCAGGAAACACCCGTCACGCTTGATGCGGCGCTCCAGTCCGCTACCGACCGCTCCGCCGCCATGGGGGCTGCGCAGGCATCAGTGCGCGCCAGTTCGGAGGTGGCCGTAAAAGCGGGCCAGTTGCCGGACCCCATGCTGAAGGCTGGCGTGGACAACCTGCCGGTGAACGGACCTCAACGGTTCACCATCGGTCAGGACTTCATGACCATGCGCCGTATCGGCATCGAACAGGAATGGGTATCGGGGGACAAGCGGCGGCTGCGGTCCGTGTTGGCGAACGACGTAGTGGACCGCGAACGGGCCGGCTACCTTGCCCAGCTCGCGAACACGCGCCAGCAAACGGCCACCGCGTGGCTGAACGCGGTCTATGCGAAGAAAGCTGTCTCGCTGCAGCAGGAACTCGTTGGCCACATGACCCATGAGCTGGAGGCGACGAAAGCCTCTTATCGCGGGGCAAAAGCGACTGCGGCCGATGTGACGCAGGCCCAGGCGATGCTGGCGCAGACCCAGGACCAATTGCTTAAGGCGCAACAGACGTTTCAGACCGCGCTCATTGGCCTGTCCCGATGGACGGCAACGCCCGTTTCCGATGTGACCGGCGACCCGCCGGCACCACAGTCCTACGTATCGTCCCTGCCGTCCGAGAAACTTCGTGACGTGCAGCCGGCGCTCATCGCAGCCTCACGGGACATCGCCGTAGCCGACGCCGATACTGCGGTTGCCAACAGCGACCGCAGTCCCAACTGGACGTGGGAGGTCTCGTACCAGCAGCGAGGCGGGGCGTACTCGAACATGGTGTCGGTCGGCGTCAGCATTCCACTCCCCATCAACCGCAAGAATCGCCAGAACCGCGATGCCGCCGAAAAGGCGGAACTCGGCACCAAGGCGCGTCTGATGTACGAGGACGCGCAGCGTCAGGTGGAAGCGGATATTCGCACGCAGGCGGCAACTCTCGCCAGCGGTCGCGAACGTATCGACAATCTCCGCAATTCCCTGCTGCCCGCTGCGGACCAGCGCGCTCAACTCGCGACTGCAGCGTACAAGGCAGGCACAGGCTCGCTCGCGGACACCTTCGCTGCCAGGCGCGCGCAACTCGACGCCCAGCTTCAGGTGCTCGACCTGCAGCGAGACGTATCCCAGACCTGGGCCCAACTTGAATACCAGGTCGTGCCCGCCTCGATGTCCGTGAGTCAGTAAAGGAGAACGACATGCAAAAGAAACTACTGACACGCGTGGCCCTGATGGTGTTTGCCGCTGCGGCGTTGCTCGGGGCCGGCTATGTCGCCGGCACGCATCGTTCGGCGATGAGTGGCGAGAGCGCTCTTGCGGCTACACCTTCCGGCTACAAAACTGACCCGAAGACTGGCCGGAAGGTACTGTACTGGCACGACCCGATGGTGCCGAACCAGCATTTCGACAAGCCGGGCAAGTCGCCTTTCATGAACATGCAGTTGGAGCCGGTCTATGCCGACGAAGGCGGCTCGAACGGCATCAGGATTGACCCGGGGTTGCAGCAGAACCTCGGCATTCGCTACGCGTCTGTGCGCCGGCAGGAAACAACGGACGGATTCGACGCGGTAGGCACTACGCAGTTCGATGAGTCGAAAGCTGATGTCGTCCAGTCGCGGGTGACCGGCTACATTGACCATCTTTACGCCAGCGCCCCGATGCAACGCGTAACGAAAGGCGCTCCGATTGCGTCGCTTTTCGTTCCAGATTGGCTTGCGCCGCAGGAGGAGTATCTGGCGCTGAAACGTGGCGGCATGGATGACGGCATGCTTGCGGCGTCACGTGCGCGCATGCGTGCGATGTCCATTCCGGACGGCGTGATTGCAAGTCTCGACCGCACCGGCAAGGCGCAGACGCACATCACGCTATCCGCACCGGAAACCGGCGTGCTGACCGAACTGAACGTTCGCGATGGTGCGATGGTGCCGCCCGGGCAGACGCTCGCGAAGGTCTCCGGGCTCAACAGGCTGTGGCTCGTGGTCGAGGTGCCCGAAGCATTGGCCCTCCAGGTTCAACCAGGCATGAGCGTGGACGCTGTCTTTGCTGGCGACCCCGCACAGCATTTCACGGGACACATCCGCGAAATCCTGCCGGGCATCAGCAAGAGCAGTCGCACCCTCCAGGCACGCCTCGAAATCGATAACGCGGGCTTCAGGTTGACGCCGGGGATGTTGATGCGGGCTCGCATTGGCGCCGCGAAAAAGATATCACGGTTGCTCGTTCCCTCGGAAGCTGTCATCACGACGGGTAAGCGGTCGGTAGTCATCGTCAGGAACTCAGACGGCAGGTTACAACCTGTCTCGGTCGTCGTTGGCAACGATGCCGGCGACGATACCGAGGTAAGCAGCGGCCTGACTGAAGGCCAGCAGGTCGTTGCATCCGGCCAGTTCCTGATTGACTCGGAAGCGAGTCTGAAATCCGTTCTGCCGAAGCTCGAAGCAACCGCGCCGACCGGTGCGAGTGCGCCCGCTCCAGCACCTGCTGCAGCAGCACCGCAGACCTACGACACCACAGGTAAGGTCGAACAGGTAACGGCCGGAGACATCACGTTTTCGCATCAACCCGTTCCAGCTCTGGGGTGGGGTGCGATGACGATGACATTCGGCAAGCCGTCGCCGACGGCGTTCCCGGACGTGAAACCTGGCCAGACTGTTCATTTTGTTTTCAGGCAGTCGGGTGACGGATACCAGTTGACCAAGGTCGAGCCAATCGGAGGCGCCAAATGATTGCGCGTCTTATAAGGTGGTCTATCCACAACCGCTTCCTGGTGCTACTCGCGACCGTGCTCGTTACGGCGTGGGGCGTCTATTCGGTCACGCAAACGCCGCTCGATGCGTTGCCCGACCTGTCCGATACGCAGGTCATCATCAAGGCGTCGTATCCGGGGAAGGCGCCGCAGGTCATCGAAGACCAGGTCACATATCCGCTCACCACGACGCTGCTTGGGGTGCCCGGAGCGAAAACCATCCGCGCATATTCGTCGTTCGGCGATGCGTTCGTCTATGTGCTGTTCGATGACAAGACCGACCAGTACTGGGCTCGCTCGCGCGTACTCGAGTACCTGAACCAGGTACAGAGCCGCCTGCCGCAAGGCGCGACTGTTTCGCTTGGACCGGATGCAACCGGTGTTGGCTGGGTGTACGAATATGCACTTGTCGACAAAACTGGGCAACACGACCTCGGACAACTTCGTGCACTGAACGACTGGTTCCTGAAGTTCGAACTGAAGTCAGTGCCGGACGTGTCTGAAGTCGCATCCATTGGCGGCATGGTCCAACAGTATCAGGTCGTCCTGGACCCGGACAAACTTCGCGCGTACGGCATCACCCAGGCCATGGTGGCGGATGCACTGGGCAAGGCGAATCAGGAATCAGGTGGGTCGGTCGTTGAGATGGCCGAGTCGGAGTACATGGTTCGTTCGTCTGGCTACCTGCATACGCTCGACGACTTTCGCAACGTCGTATTGCGCACGAACGATGCCGGTACGCCGGTTCTGCTCGGCGATGTAGCCCGGATTCAAATCGGACCCGAGATGCGACGGGGTATTGCCGAGCTGAATGGCCAGGGAGAAGTCGCAGGCGGCGTCATCGTTATGCGTTCCGGCAAGAACGCGCTGACGACTATCGATGCGGTGAAGGCGAAACTGGCCGACCTGAAGCGCTCCTTGCCGGCTGGTGTCGAAGTCGTGACCACCTACGACCGCTCCCAGCTCATCGAGCGCGCGGTGGACAATCTCAAGGACAAGCTCATCGAGGAATTCATCATCGTTGGGTTGGTCTGCGCGGTGTTCCTGTTCCATTTGCGCAGTGCGTTCGTGGCGATTCTGTCACTGCCGCTTGGCGTGCTGGCCGCCTTCATTGTCATGCGCTATCAGGGGGTGAACGCGAACCTGATGTCCTTGGGCGGAATTGCAATTGCCATCGGGGCGATGATTGACGCGGCCATCGTGATGATTGAGAACGCTCACAAGCATCTCGAAGCGTACGACCACGAGCATCCGGGTGAACCAATCACGACGGCTCAGCGCTGGGAACTCATCGCGACCTCCGCAGCGGAGGTGGGGCCGGCGTTGTTCTTCTCGCTGCTCATCATCACGCTGTCGTTCATCCCGGTGTTCTCGCTCGAGGGGCAGGAGGGGAAGCTGTTCTCTCCGCTGGCTTTCACCAAGACCTACACCATTGCCGCTGCTGCCGGGTTGTCGGTGACGCTGGTGCCGGTGCTGATGGGTTATCTGATTCGAGGTCGCATCCCTCATGAAAATTCGAACCCCATCAATCGCGTGCTGATTCGACTGTACCGACCGTTGCTGGAAGCGACGCTGCGGCGGCCGTGGGTTGCCATTGGTCTGGCGGTCGTCGCGCTAGCCGCTTCGGTGATTCCGCTTTCCCAGCTCGGCGGCGAATTCATGCCGCCGCTCGATGAAGGCGACCTGCTGTATATGCCGACAGCGCTTCCGGGCATCTCCGCCGAGAAGACCAGCGAACTGCTGCAGCAGACGGACCGCCTTATCAAGACTGTCCCAGAGGTCGCAACGGTCTTTGGCAAATCTGGGCGTGCGGACACCGCGACCGACCCGGCGCCGCTCGAAATGTTCGAGACGACGATTCAGTTCAAGCCACGCAGCGAGTGGCGACCCGGCATGACGCCGGAGAAGCTGGTCGATGAACTGGACCGGACGGTCAAGGTGCCGGGGCTATCGAATGTGTGGGTGCCGCCTATTCGTAATCGTCTCGACATGCTGTCCACCGGCATCAAGACACCCGTTGGGGTCAAGATTTCGGGCCCGGACCTCACGCAAATCGACAAGGTTGCGGCGCAGGTCGAAGCGGCGGTCAAGGATGTTCCGGGCGTCACATCGGCGTTGGCTGAACGACTGAACGGGGGCCGCTACGTTGACGTCGACATCGACCGGCTGGCGGCTGCACGTTACGGGCTCGCCGTGGCGGACATCCAGTCGGTCGTGTCCTCGGCAGTGGGTGGTGACAATGTCGGCGAAGTCATTGCTGGCCGTGAGCGGTTCCCCATCAACATCCGCTATCCACGCGAAATCCGGGATTCGCTCGAGAAACTGCGTCAGCTACCGGTCGTCACAGACCGTGGTGCACAAATCCGGCTCGGCGATGTCGCGCACATCACGATTGCCGATGGTCCACCGATGATTCGCAGCGAGAATGCGCGGCTTTCCGGCTACGTGTACGTCGATATTCGCAACACGGACCTGCAGTCAGCCGTCAAGGCGATGCAGCGTGCTGTCGCGGATAAGGTCGTACTGCCTCCCGGTTACTCGATTGCCTGGTCCGGACAGTTCGAATACCTGGAGCGCGCTGCCGCGAAGCTGCGCACGGTCATTCCCGTGACGCTCGTCGTCATCTTCGTGCTGCTTTTCCTGACCTTCAACTCCGCGGCCGATGCACTCCTTCTGATGTCGACGGTGCCGTTCGCGCTGGTCGGCGGGTTCTGGCTCATCTGGATTCTGGGTCATGCAGTGTCTGTCGCGACGGCAGTTGGGTTTATCGCGCTAGCTGGTGTCGCAGCCGAGTTCGGTGTCGTGATGCTGCTCTACCTGAAGGGCGCGCTCAATCGCAGGCTGGAGGATGGTGAACAGCTAACCGAGGCGCTTCTGTTCGATGCGATTCGCGAAGGCGCGGTGCTGCGCGTGCGACCGAAAGCGATGACGGTCGCTGTCGTGCTGGCTGGTCTCATCCCCATCATGGTCGGACACGGTGCCGGTTCGGAAGTCATGCAACGCATTGCCGCACCGATGGTAGGCGGCATGGTCACGGCGCCCATCCTTTCGATGTTCGTCATCCCCGCAGCCTGGTTCCTGCTACAGCGCCGCCGTGCGCGAAAGCTGAACCAGGCGCGTTTTTCCCATGCAGTAAATTCCGGCATGAAAGTGCCATCTACCCAAACTGGAGAATTTTGATGAAGAAGCTGTTTGTTACCTCTGTTGCTGTCTGCGCAATTGGCACGTTTGCTGCGCCCGCGTTCGCCGGCGATGACATGGCCGGCATGAACATGTCCATGAAGCCGGCGGCTTCGAAGACGTCATCGAACACCGCGCTCACCGATGCGGAGGTCAGGAAGGTGGACGCTGCGACCGGCATGGTCACGCTGAAGCACGGTGCGCTGGAGAACGTCGGGATGCCACCGATGACGATGGCGTTCAAGGCGAAGGATGCGGCGATGGTCAAGCAGGTTCACGAGGGCGATAAGGTCAAGGTTCGTGTCGAGAACGTCAATGGCACGCTGACGATTGTGAAACTCGAAAAACAGTCTTGATGCTGTACTTGCAGGCTCACCATACCCGGTGAGCCTGCAATCCGGCTTTGCACGAATAGAGGCCAGCGATGCAAACGACATCCCTTTTTGCCCAGCCAGGCAATTGCCGTTTCGCGAATATGCTCAATTGCATGTTGCGGGTCGCACTTGGCTTGCTGTTCATACTGGCATCACTGGCCGCTCACGCCGTGAACGAGTCCGACCTGCTGCCTCCGGAGCGCGCCTTTCCATTGCGAGTCACGTCTGGCGGACCGCAGCAGGTCGTGCTCGATTTCGACACACAACCAGGCTACTACCTGTACCGGGACAGATTCAGCTTTGCGGTGGACGGTACGTCGATAAAGCCGGAACAGATGCCACCCGGAGAGCTGAAGAACGACCCCACCTTCGGTATGGTCACGGTCTACCACCAGCCGGTGCAAATTCACGTCTCTCTACCTCGCCCCGTCGCAACCAGCGTCGCGCTGTCCGTTACGTCGCAGGGATGCGCGGACCTTGGCGTCTGCTATCCGCCGCAGACGCGAAACTATCGTGTGTCGGCCAATGGCTCTGTCACGTCCGTCACTGCAGCGAGCAAAGCCCCCGCTGGGAATTCCGGATTCCCGGGCGTTGGTGAAATCCAGTCGCCCGTGGCAGCACCACTGGGAATGAATCTGCATCCGGCGAATGGCATCTCCGTACCGGAGCTGCTGGGTTTTCTATTTGCCGGTCTGCTGATGGCAGGCACGGTATGCATGTATCCGCTCATTCCCATCGTGGCCGCCGTCATTGGTGGAACGCAGGAACGGCGGTCTTTGGGAAGAGGCTTCGTTCTTTCGTTCGCATATGTACAGGGACTCGCGATTACTTATGCGGTAGCCGGCACCATCGCCGCGCTCATCGGCATTCCGCTGGTGGCCGTAACACAAAAACCCTGGGTGCTCGCTGGCTTTGGCCTGCTCATGGTGATTTTTGCCCTCGGAATGTTCGGCGTGTTTCGCTTGCAGCTACCTGCGGGCTGGCAAACGAGAATCACTGAGTGGAGCAATCGTCTGCCCGGCGGCCGGACTGTTCCGGTGTTCGTGATGGGTATGCTCTCCGCCTTGATTGTCGGCCCGTGTTCGACACCCGCCCTGGCGGGCGCGCTGCTTTATATCGCCAACAGCCATGATGTCGTTGGCGGAGCGCTCGCCCTGTATGTAATGGGCCTTGGAATCGGCGTTCCGCTGCTGCTCGTCGGTACATTTGGCGCACACATCCTCCCCAGGTCAGGTTATTGGATGGTTGCTGTTCAGAACGCGCTGGGCGTCATGCTGCTCGCCGCAGCACTATGGTTTGTCTACTCGCTGCTGCCGGCCTGGCTGTTGATGGTACTGGTGGCGCTGCTGCTGACCGGTTGCGGGATGATGCTTCGGGCGATTGACCCGCTGCCGCCCGATGCGCCTGGTATCTCACGCGTGGCAAAGGCGATGGGTGCATTGCTGCTGGTTGCCGGGGTTACCGAATTCATAGGTGTTGCAGCAGGAAATTTTGATGTTCTGACACCGCTCGGTGGGGTGATGCGAACGTCGTCATCGGCAAGCGGAGAAACGGAAGCGAAGGCCGCAGCAAATTTCGAGGCGATACGGTCGAATGCCGAACTGGACCAGGCGCTGAGGTCCGCGAACGGACAGCCCGTGATGGTCGACTTCTACGCGGACTGGTGCATCAGTTGCAAGGAACTCGAGCGCTTTACCTTTACCGACCCACGCGTGGTCAGCGAATTCGCGCACTGGAAGCTACTGCGCATCGACGTCACGAAGAACACCGCGGAAGATACGGCGCTGCTACGGCGCTTCGGGCTTTTCGGACCGCCAGCCCTGATTTTTTACAACAGGAACGGTCAGCAACAACCCGACGCCCCACTCGCGGGATTCGTGGGGCCCGATGCGTTCCTTGCGCACCTGAAACGATGGGGAGGGTAACGTGATGCAGCGCACAAGGCCTGAAGCAAACCGTGGCAGCGTGCTATTGCCGCGTCTATACTGAATTTTATGAAAATCTGGGCCAAACTCGTTGCCTGCTTTCTGATTGCGTGGATGCCATTTCTTGGCTACCCGGCGCAGGCGGCATTTTGCCCAGCGATGTCATCGATGGTAGCTGCACATCAGGATATGCAAACCTCGCATGCGTCCACCATTGGGACTTGCGAGCAAGGCTCGAAGCACCAGAACATGACGGCCCAACCTGCGTGCCATGGCGGCATGGGTGGCGCTGTCTGCGGCGTGCCGGTCGTACCCGTGACGTACGCAGTTATCACTGTACCTTCCTCGCCTGTCTATCAGGCTGTCGTCCATTCTCTGACGGCGCAGTTCATTTCCGAACTGCCAGCCCCTCCGCCGCGCTCGCTGTAACTCCCATATCGACCAAGGTTTGAACGGTTTCGTGCCGTGGCTTGCGCTCGCCCTGTCGCGAGTGTGATGACCATCAAACTGAATGTCGTCAGTTCTTTTCCAGCAATGCACGAACTTGAATTCGGAGAGTTACATGAACACGAAATTTCTACGAACGGCGGCCTTGTCAGCATTCCTGTTGACGACAAGTGCCGTCAGTCTTGCGGCGACGGTGGTGGCGCCAGCAACAATTCAGGCACATCTACGCAGAGCCGCGAACACGGCTCGATGATGGGAGGCATGACAGGCATGGACGGGATGATGGGTAGCTGTCCAATGATGGGTACAAGCATGGGCATGGACCCGAAGACCGCGATGCGTATGCATGGAGAAATGATGCGGGCGATGGGCGACATCATGCTCAAGTATTCCGACCAGGCCGGAACCGCACCATCGAAGTAATGGACTCGTCGCTTAGCGACGAACGTTCATCCTAATTTCCATAAGGACCTAACCATGAAGTGCAACACGAAGACGATGGTGTCAACGGCGCTGACTCTCGCACTGATTCTGACCATTGGATACTGGGCGCTGCCCCAGTTCCGGGGGGCGCTGACGTCATTGATTGGGATTGCCATCGCACTCGTTTGTCCGCTTTCGATGCTGTTCATGATGCGTGGCATGCAGTCCCACGCCGACAGTCGAGACAAGGTCGTTCCTGCGTCCGACAAAACCACGTCGTAAACCTGCATAGGTTACGCTTGTGCTGACACTACGTCCCCCGTCGGCTACTGGCAAGTTAGTTTCTATCATGAACCGGGCGGGACGCCTTATGCCGCGCAGATGGTTTGCCTCCAGCCCGGCAATACCTGGTATTCCACCACGCAACACTCCTGGAACGGTGACTGGTTCCAGAACGGCAATGAGGTTCAGTGGTACGGCAACGTCCCTATGGGTTCGGTTACGCTGGCGACGATCGGGATGGGGCAATTGACAACTGCTACGACCATGTCAGGTGAATACGCTGAATGGAATGCTCCTCAAACCCCGCTGTCGTGGGATAAGCACTATACCTACAATATGGTTTATCAAGGCGCGACTTGCCCGGCACCGGCCTGAAAAACCTTTAATCCGAATCGGTGCTCTGCGGACGCAATTGCCAAGGTTTTGAAGACTTGGCATAGTGAAGAGTGCTAATTTCTCTCCGAGATTACGCCACAATAGCGACGATTTTGATCGCTTGTGGCGTCGTCTCCCCAAAATGCCCTCATTGGACTTTGTGTAACGGGCGACGCCTGCAAGACTCCAAACGACTCTCAACGCGCGCCGCAACTAGGCACGTGCGGCGGCGATGGCGTCACAAATTCCAGTCGCCTCGGAACGTTATAACTTCGGTGTCGACGATCTTCGCTAAGGCATCGAATGACCGCCCATGGCCGTACTTGTTTCTACGGCGAACTTCCACTGCCGCCGACCCGAGGCAGCCATTCAGGTTCGCGCGCACTCAACGGCGGTTTTGCGGTGCTAACCCGGCCGTCCGAAACACCGACGGTCCGAGGCTCCGAAACTCCCAGCGGGTATTGGGGGAAACTCAGGCCGGGGGCCTGAGCGGCGATGGAATTTCATTGGACAACGACGAGGCAACGCTAGGCGCGGGCTTACGCAGCATCGCGCCTACGGCCACCATATCAGGCTTACTGGTCGCGAGGATTTCCCTTATCAACCGATTGGGATATGCAACCTTGCGTTTTAGGCGCTGCCATTCTTCCTTGAGGATGATCTTGGTGTATGCCGCATCAGTTTGGGCCGCGCCCCGCCTCGCTTTAGCGACGGCACTATAAATATTTGTCTTCTCGCTGTCTGTCGCGGACTTTTTTCGCGGGGTTTCCGTAGGTAACCGAAAAGGCATCAACCGCCTTCAGGACCGTAGAACCGGCTCCAACCACGCTGTGCTCCCCGATCGCGATGCCGTGGCGCAACACAGCGCCGATGCTCACTGCTGAGTGGGTGCCGATTCGACAGTTTCCGCCGATTGTCACGCCAGGCGCGAGACTCGAAAAATCCTCCATCACAGAGTCATGATCGAGTGACGCCTTCGTATTCACTATGCAAAATCGTCCGATCTGACAGCAGGGATTGATAACGGCTCCCGCCATGACAACCGTCCCGGCCCCGATGGTCACTCCTTTTCCGATACTGGCCTCCGGATGCACGGCATTGACGAACGGCAGCGGAGGACAAAAATCTGTGACCCTGGCGACAACTTTCGCCCGAACGTTGTTATCCCCAATGGCCACGATCGCACCTTTTAAATCGTGTTCGGCCGTCAATCGCGGAAGGTCCGTTTCAGCCCCAAGAATCGAGTAGCCGAGGGTTTCATCGCCAACCGTGCGAAAGGCATCGATCAAACCGGCAATCCTGTAGCGTCCCTGCTTCTCCACGATGTCGATGATGACTTTTGCGTGGCCAGATGACCCTACAAGAACAATGCTTTCCATTGCATGTGTCTCGCTGTAAGGACCCGTATGGGTCATTTTGTGCTGGCAACGATGCCGACAATGCGTTCGACCTGCGCTGGATCCAGATCGGGATATATCGGCAGGCACAGGATACGTTTTGACGCTTCGCTCGCAGACTTCAGGTTGTCCTTGCGCGCCGACGGCAGTCCACGATACATCGGAAACTCAGAGATCAGCGGATAGAAGTAGCGGCGCGCGTAGATCTCGTTTTCCCGCAGGCGTGCGTACAGCGCGTCACGGCTGATCGGGAAGCCGTCTTTGACCTGCACGGGAAAGTACGCATAATTCGCCACTTTTTCACCGGCGTCGGACAGGCAACGGATGCCGGGCACGTCCGCCAGCAGTTTGCGGTACTGCGCGTCGATCGCTTTGCGTCGCGCCAAAGCCTTGTCGACATGTTGCAACTGCAGAAGCCCGAAGGCAGCATTGATTTCGCTCATCTTGCCGTTGATGCCGGCCGCCACGACGGTGACCTCATCCACGAAACCGAAGTTCTTCAAATGATCGATGCGCTGCTTCGTCTTCGCGTCAGGACAGATAATGGCGCCGCCTTCGAACGTGTTGAAGACCTTGGTGGCGTGGAAACTGACGATCGACAGATCGCCATGCTGAAGGACGCTGCCATTTTCGGTCTGGACGCCGAATGCATGCGCGGCGTCGTAAATAACTTTGAGATTGTAGTTGTCGGCGATCTTCTGAATGGCGTCCACATCGCACGGATGGCCATAGCAGTGAACCGGCATGATGGCAGTCGTTTGCGGTGTGATGGCAGCTTCGATCTTCACCGGATCGAGGTTGAGCGTGAGCGGGTCGACGTCCACGAAGACCGGCTTGATGCCATTCCACAGCAGCGAGTGGGCAGTCGCTGCAAACGAATATGGCGTCGTAATCACTTCGCCATTGATGCGTAGCGCCTGCAGCGCTGTCACGAGGGCCAACGTGCCGTTAGCGAATAGCGCGAGGTGCTGAACGCCCAGATAGTCACAGAGCGTTTTTTCGAGCTGCTGGTGGAACGGTCCTCCATTGGTGAGGATTTTGCTGTTCCAGATCTTTTCGAGGTATGGGAGAAACTCGGCCAGCGGCGGCAGATGCGGCTGGGTCACATAGATGCGTTCGTCGTCCAGCGACGCGATCGCACGAAGAGGAGCGCTAGAGCCCATGGTTTCCTCGCTACTGTTTTGTGGTCCGGGTCACGGATGAATATCGTTATGCGGTGTGAACCGGATCGCTGCTTGCTGCTTGCGGATCGTGCGCGCTGAAGGCTACCGGCGGGAGACCGTCGCACCAGCGCTGCCACATCGTGCGAAATGCTCTTGACAGGCTTTCTGCAACAACCTCTGGTTGAAATGGGGGCGACTGCATGCAGCGCTCCCGCAGCGCCGTGCGCAGGATTGCGAGTGCGGGGATGTCGGAGGCAAGCTTGACGCCCTTCGCCACGAAGTCGTCCGCATCTTCTGCCGCGAAAGCGTCAAGACCCAAATGGGATAGCCATGCCGTGGCCGCCCGGCTCGCCATGGTCTTGCCAGCCATCGTCAGCGTAGGCACGCCCATCCACAACGAGTTCAGAACGGTCGTTGAACCTGTATAGGGGAAGGTGTCCAGGCAGATGTCGACCTGAAAGTGCTGTTGCAGGTAGACCGCAATGGTGGAGCGCGGGCGGAAACTCAGCCGATCTCGTGAAATACCTTCGTTGACGAACCAGCTGACGAGGTTTTCGTCGCCTTCGTCGCCGGTCATTGAACCAAGCACCATCCGCGCAGTGGGCAACTCGCGAAGCAACCTCGCCCACACGGCGATCACGTCGGGACGCAACTTGTTCAGCCGGTTGAAACTGCCGAAGGTGATGTAGCCGTTGTGCATGGCCGGCAGGATGTTGACCGGCGGTGCATTCTTCTCCGGCTGGAACGGCCCGATGGCTGCCAGGTGCACAAGTTTCTCGGAGAACTGGCGCTCGATATCGCCGAACGGCGTAAAGAAACGGTCACTGAGATAGTAGTCCATTGCATCGAGACCGGTCGTCGCCGGGTATCCGATCCAGCTCACCTGAATCGGCGCAGGCTTGCGCGCGAACGCCTGTAGCCGATTACGGCCGGTGTGCCCGCTCAGGTCGATCAGGATATCGATTTTATCGGCGCGAACCTTGGCAATGAATTGTTCGTCGGTCATGCCGGCGACCATGTTCCATTGGTCAGAGCAGTTGCGGAAGTGCTGTGTGTAATCGTCCTCGGCCACATGGTTGTAGTACATATGGAGATTCAGGCTCTCGTCTTTCGCGAGCGGCTCCACGATCGGCAACAGATACGAGGCGACTGCATGCCGGAACAGGTCACCGGAGACGATGCCGACCTTCAATTGGCGACAGGGTGCGCGGCTATTGGTGTGACGCGGCGGCGGCAAGCGCAGCGAGGCTTCATGAAACCAGGCAAACTTGCGATGTTCGGCGTAGATTTGCTCTGTGTTGATGTTAGGGTTGTGCGCGATGCAAAAGAGTAAATTGCTGCGCGTCATTGCATTCTTGGGCTCAAGATCGAGCGCGCGGTGGAAGCAAAGCTCCGCCTTATCTGGTGCACCATAATCAAGCAGCACAACGCCCAATGTGCCATGCGCCTCCGCGTACTCGGGAGTGAGTTCGGCCGCACGGCGGCACTCGACTATCGCTTCGCAATACTGTCCTCGGGCGGAGAGTATCAGGCCAAGCACGCGATGACCCTCCGAATGGTTTGGATTCAGTTCGAGTAGCCTTCTGCATTCGGCTTCTGCCTCAGCATACTGACCAGTCACCCGCAGTAAGTCGGCCAGTGCCTTACGAACTTCAGCATCGTCGCTACCCAACGATATTGCGCTCTTCAAAGGTTCGATGGCGTTGCCGAACTGGCCGCCGCGATGCAACGCAATGCCGAGTGAGCGCCATGCGGGACCGTGGGACGGAAATCGTTCGGTAAGGCTTCGCGCGAGTTTGATGGCATCCGCGATGTGGCCTTTGGCGAAGAGCGCGTTGAAGCGATTCATTTCTTGCGGGGTCGGACGGCGAGTATCAATCGCAGGGACGTCGTCGGTAATAGAGCCGGTATCTGAACCCACGACGATATTCGCAGTGGGTTCGGGCGATGCAACCGGCGATGCGACAGCGGATGTGGCGTACCCGGCGCCGTTGTGTGCCATGCGCGTGATCAGGCCGTTGACCGCTGGCCCTTTCAAACCCCGTTGCTGACCCATTTCGAGCGCCAGCCATGCCGCGGGGACTTGCTCTGCATCGATCAAGGCGTTGATATAAGCAACCCAGAATTGCCCGTTATTCGGCGCGCCGCCTAGTGCCGCCTCCAGATACGGCAAGGCATCAACAGGCCGGTTGCGCTGCACGTACAGCACACCGAGGTTGTAGCGCACGTCGGGGTGGTTGGGCTTCGCCTCGATGATCGCCTGATACAGCGCTTCGGCGTCGTCGGATTCCCCCTTGTGATGGTGCTCCAGCGCGGTTTGCAAAACGAGCGCAATGTCTTGCTCGAGTTGCTGTTCGGGCGTCAAGGGTTCAGCGGTCGGCTGCTCGTACAGGGAAGTCATGGTCTCAGCACGGAATGGTCTATGGGAGAAATTGTGCGACGAGGCGAGCGGTTCCGATGCGCGGAGATGACGGTAAAAAGGTCGCCTGTTTAGCGTATGGAGAGGGGGAGCGGAAAGCCGGACGGCAAGAAAAAAGCCCGCACGAGGCGGGCGGAGGGAACGAGCGCGCTTGGCTTCAGCGCGTGGTTCTTATTGTTCGGTCAAGCGATTCTGTCCAGCTTTTCGGTCAAATGGCGTCGGCCGGGCTTTGACACCGGTCACAGCCGCGCAACACGCTGATATTCGCCGGCGGCCCTGGTGCGCCCGATCGCCGCCTCGAACTCGATGTGCAGTTCGTTTTGGGTGGTTTCCGCATCGGCGAGCAGTGCTGCATCGATCGCCTGGATCCGGCGGATCATGTCGAGCGCGGCCGGTTCCTGGTCCGCGGCCAGCGACATCAGCAGCGGCGAGCGCGCTTCGGTCAGGCGGGCCGCTTCCGGCCAGTCGGCGAGCGAGGCTGCCTGCTCGATCGCCTGGGTCATCGACAGCAGGCGTTCGACCAATTCCGTCTGGTCCATTTCGAGCGCGTCCATTTATTTAGCCCTTATTGGTGGCCAAAGCACCGGCGCTGTTGGTGCCGCCGAACAAGGCGGTCAGGTACTGCGAGTTGTTGTTCATCGTCGCCATCAACGTGTTCAGCGCGGTGAATTGCGCCTGATACTGGTTCGTCAATTGCGTCGTGTAATCAGCGAGCGCGGTTTGCTGCGTGGTGATGCTCTTGAGATCGGCATTCAGCGCGGTGTTGCGCGTATCGATGATGCCGCCGGTCTGGGTGAAGTTGGTGATGCTGTTGTTCAGCTGCGCGGCAATGCCGTTCGTGGAGTTGAACAGCGAGGCGATCGTCGCCGGGCTGCTGGTCAGCGCGGTGCTCAGCTTGCTGCTGTCGACGACCAGCGTGCCGTCGGCCGGGCTGTCCTTCAGCGTAACGCCGATCGACGCCAAAGTGGTGCCTGAGCTGCCCGAGCCGACTGCGCCGCCGACGATCGTGGCCAGCATGTTCTTGATCGTCTGCAGCGTCGAATCGCCCAGCAGCGGACCTTGCGAACTGGACCCCGCGGTGAAAGACGAAAGCGAGGACATCGTCGTGACGACGGTGTTGTAGAGGCTCACGAAATTATTGATCGCTGTGCTTTGCGACGCGGTGTCCTGCGAAACGGTCAGCGTCTGCGTGGTGCCCGCGGACGCAGACGTCAGATTCATCGTGACGCCCGAAATGGCGGTGGTCACGGCATTGGTCGAACTGCTGGCGGCGATTCCGCCGACCGTGAATTCCGCGTCCTGGGCAAATCCGCTCTGTGTCCAGGCATTGCTCGAATTCGCAGAGGTAATCGACGACTGGCCGCCGGTGGTGCTCGCAGTCGACGTCACGCCGAGGCTCGACAGGCCGTTGTCGGTCGTCACGTTGCTGGTCGAAACGTTGATGACGTTGGCGGCGCCCGTGCTCGCCGAGCGCAGCACGAGGTGGGCGCCGTCCGTACCGGTCACGATGGTCGCGGTGACACCGGGGTTGCTGCTACCGGCGTTGATCGCGGAGGCGATGCCGGCGAGCGTGTTGTTGGTGCTGTCGACGTTGACGTTCATCGACTTGCCGCCGAGCGAGATCGTCAGCGTGCCGGTGCCCAGTTGCGTCGTTGCGCCGAATGCCGCGGACGACAAGGCCTGCGAGCTGGCGATCTGCGATACCGCAACCGAATAGCTGCCCGCCGCCGCGCCCGCTCCCGCCGTTGCCGTCAGGCCGCTGCCGCTCGCGGTTGCCGCGAAAGTCGACAGCGTGGTGCCGTTGGCGAGGCTCGCGATGCCCGATTGCAACGCGCTCAGCGCGGAGCTCAGTGCGCCGTACGCGGACAGTGTGGTGTTGTCTTTGGTTTGTTGCGCCGTCAGAGCCGCGGTTTGTCCTGCGGTCTTCGCGTTTACGAGTGCCGTAACGAGCGTCGACACATCCATCGACGAATTGCCGGTCGAGCCGCTGATGATCGATTGAGCGGCCGACTGCAGCGCAGCATTGGCGCTTGCCGTAGAAGACGTGGTTGAGATCGAGGACATGCGGAGGCTCCAGGCGTCGAGGAATCTGTTCTTGGTGTTGCGCGATGCTACATCACTACGGAACGGAAATGCACAGCGGGAGGCATGCCTCCCGTTGCTTGAAACCCAGCGATGCGCCGCACTTGCGCGCGGCGCATCGCCGTTACTGCGTCAGCTCTTACTGCAGGAGCTTCAGAACTTGCTGCGGCAACGAGTTCGCTTGCGCCAGAACCGAGATGCCGGCCTGTTGCAGCACTTGTGCCTTGCTCAGGTTCGCCGTTTCTTGTGCGAAGTTGGCGTCCGTGATTTGCGATTGTGCCGACGACAGGTCGGTCGACTCAGCTTGCTGCGACGTTGCGATCGCGGTGAAGCGGTTTTGTGCGGCACCCAGCGAAGCTTGCAGCGTGTTCACCGTTTGCAGCGCGTTGTCGATCGAGACCATCGCCTGATTCGCGCCGGTGACTGTGCTGATGTCGAGGCCCGAAACCGTCGGCGGGCTGTTGATCGCGTTGATCTGTGCGACTGCTGCAACCTGAGCAGCGGAGCCTGCGCCTGCCGTCGTCGTCGCGCCGGCGCTGAGAGCCAGGGTGGTGATGGCGGTGCCGGTGCCCGCTGCCGTGCCCGAGCTGAAAATCGCGCCTGCGACGCCCGCGGCGATAGCCTGGTTGTTTTGATCGGTGAAGGTATAGCCACCCTTACCGTCCGACAGCACGTTGACCGCCGTGATCGCTGCGCCAGTGGCCGTGTAGGCGCCCGCCGCGTCCAGGCTAACGGCGACCGTGCCGACCGTCGCGCCCGTTTGCACCAGGCCGCCACCGATCTTCGCAGCCGACATCGACTGGCTCAGATCCAGGCTGATCGTCTGACCGACATTCGCGCCGACCTGGAACGACACGCTGCCTGCCGAGCCGTCCAGAATGTTCGTGCCGTTGTACGTCGTTTGCGACGCGATACGGTTCACTTCCGAGATTTGCGCCGAAACTTCCTTCTGCAGTGCTGCCTGGTCGCTCGACGACAGCGAACCGGTCGATGCTTGCACGGCCAGTTGGCGAATACGCTGCAGGCTCGAGGTCAGCGACGACAGTGCGCTCGATGCGGTTTGAATCATCGACACGCCGTCGTTCGAATTCGACACGCCTTGGTTCAGGCCGTTGATCTGCGATTGCATACGCGTCGAGATTGCCAGACCTGCTGCATCGTCCGCTGCGCTGTTGATGCGCTTGCCCGACGACAGGCGGGTGATGGCTTGCGAAAGGGCGCTTTGCGAGCCACTAAGGTTTTGCTGTGCAACCAGCGAGTTGATGTTGCTATTGATTCCGAGCATTGAAAATCTCCTAAAAAAGCCTTAAGCCCAATACGCCACGTTGGCATCGGCGGAAGCACTCGTTCATTGCTGGCCGCCTCAGTGAAGGTTGACGGCGCCCCTAAAAAAAACTTGAGGGACTTTCTGCAATCGCAACCCAATTGTTTTCCATGCCGGCTGATGCAGCGCCCGTCTGGAAACGGCTCCCAGCCTTGTTCGGCCGACGCGCTGCAGGGATTGAAAAGACGGCGTATTCTCTTTTTCTCTTGTGACAAACCCCGGAGAAATCATGCAAAAGCGCACGATTGGACATTCCGAATTAGAGGTCGCGCCGCTTATGTTCGGCGGCAATGTATTCGGCTGGACCGCCGACGAAGCAACCTCGTTTTCGATTCTGGATGCGTTTGCCGATGCCGGTCTCGACTTTATCGATACCGCCGATGTCTATTCCGCGTGGGTGCCGGGCAACCAGGGCGGCGAGTCGGAAACCATCATCGGCAACTGGTTTCGGCAGAGCGGCAAGCGCGACCAGATCGTGCTCGCCACCAAGGTCTCCAAACACCCGCAGCGCAAGGGCTTGTCGGCGGCCAACATCCAGGCAGCCGTCGAAGATTCGTTGCGGCGTTTGCAAACCGATTACATCGATGTCTATTTCTCCCACGACGACGACACCGACACGCCGCTGGCCGAGACGCTCGGCGCTTATCAAAAGCTGATCGAGGCGGGCAAGGTTCGGGTGATCGGCGCGTCCAACTACAGCGGCGAGCGGGTCGAGGAAGCGCTTGCCGTATCCCGCCAGCACGGCTTGCCCGCATATCAGCTACTGCAACCGGAGTACAACCTGTATGACCGGGCAGAATACGAAAGCGACATCGAGCCGGTGGCGCTCGCCAATCAGCTCGGCGTGGTGGTGTATTACAGCCTTGCAAGCGGCTTTCTGACCGGCAAGTACCGCTCGCCGGCGGATCTGGCCAACAAGGCGCGCGGCAGCCGGGTCGAAAAATATCTGAACGAGCGCGGCTTGCGGATTCTGGGCGCGCTCGACCAGGTCGCCGAGCGGCACGGCAGCACGCCAGCCACGATCGCATTGGCGTGGCTGATCGCGCGGCCGAGCGTCACGGCCCCAATTGCCAGCGCCACGTCGGTCGAACAGCTCGAAAGCCTCGCCGCCGCTGTCCATCTGATGTTGAGCGGCGCCGATATCCGCGAACTGGACGAAGCGAGCGCCTGATGATGCGAGTGACCTGGCGCAGTCGCTAAACCCCTGGTAGGATGGAGAATTTCCTGATATCATCGGGAGTGAATTGAGATCTTTGCCTGTTTCGTCAATATTTTTCATTGATGAAAGGTTGGCGAAACGGCAGCAGACGCGGTTTTGCATTACGTCTGTCCGCGTTGCGCGGTGAGCTCCCCACCTCTCTTTTCCGGCCTCCGTGGCCGCTTTGCCTCTCGTTTCATTCGTGGTTTGGCCGGGTTCTACCCGCGTTTGCCTGTTACTGGCCATGAATCGGAACGACCGGAGGGCCGGCGCGTGAGCGGTTTCCCGCCACGCAATTAACCCGTATCAAGTGATTGAGTTAGGAATTACATGACGACGATTCTTCTGAAGGAAAACGAGCCGTTCGAAGTGGCGATTCGCCGCTTTCGTCGCGCAATCGAAAAGAACGGCCTGATCGCTGAACTGCGTGAGCGCCAATCGTACGAAAAGCCGACGACGGCGCGTAAGCGCAAGAAGGCTGCTGCTGTGAAGCGCCTGCACAAGCGCCTGCGCAGCCAGATGCTGCCGAAAAAGCTGCACTAAGCACGTTTTTTCTGCACGGCCGAACGGCGGTGTGAGCTTCGAAAGAAGCCACGCCGCCGTTTTGCTTTTGGGGCGCGGGTTTGATGCTAGGCGGACGCATGACAGCCCTTGCCGCTTCCCGCGCAGCCCAGTCGCACAAGGCGAATGCCGCTCGGGCGTTTCCCTGAGTCTCCAGCCTTTGGCAGTCCCGCGGCACCAAGCAGGCCGGCCGCTGGGCCGGCAGTGTTGCCGCGTCAGCCGGCTTTGCGATTGCGGCCCTTCTTGCCGAGCGCCGCGCATTGCGCGCGGCACATGCAGTTCGTTTCGTGATCGTTCACCATGCCGACCGCCTGCATGAACGCGTAGCAGATCGTAGAGCCGACGAATTTGCAGCCGTAGCGCTTCAGCGCCTTGCTGAGCGCGTCCGAGACCTCGGTCGACGCCGGTGCCTGCTTGTACGAGGCCCAATCGTTCTGGATCGGCGTCTGATCGACGAACGACCATACGAAGTTGGCGAGCGATCCGTGCTCTGCCTGAATCTGCTGCACGGCGCGTGCGTTGCCGATGGCGGCTTCGATTTTGCCGCGGTGACGCACGATACTTTCGTCCAGCACGAGTACATCGACATGCCTAGGCGTGAAGCGTGCCACTTTGTCGATGTCGAAATCGGCAAATGCACGGCGATAGCCGGCCCGCTTGTTGAGAATCGTCGACCATGACAGGCCGGCCTGCGCGCCTTCCAGCACCAGCATCTCGAACAGATGCCGGTCGTCGCGCGACGGCACACCCCACTCGGTGTCGTGGTAGTGTGCGAGCGCATCGCTCGATACCCAGTTGCATCGCTGTGTCACTTTCATGCTCCTGCATTGTCATGTCGCCCGCCAGCATAGCGGAACGCCTGCGCGCCGCAAGCTGGCCGTTCAGCCGATTGCCGAATTGAAATCGACCTGCCACGCTATGCGTTATTCACCACCTGAACTCACTCGATTCGATGACTACAGATTTCTTTCTGCTCGGCATTGACGGCGGCGGCAGCGGCACGCGCGTCGTGCTGGGCGACTCGCAAGGCCGCGAACTGGCGCAGGCGGCGAGCGGACCGTCAGGCCTGGGCCTTGGCGTAGAACGCGCATGGCAGGCCATTCAGGCAGGCTGCCAGGAGGCGTTTGCACGCGCGGGCGTGACACTGGACTGGTCGCGTTGCGTACTCGGTTGCGGGCTCGCGGGCGTCAACAACCGCGACTGGCTGGCGGCATTCCGCGCGCTGGCGCCCGGAGTGGTCGGACTCGCAATTGAAAGCGACGCCTACACCACGCTGCTCGGTGCGCACGGCGGCGCGCCCGGCGTGGTGGTCGCGCTGGGCACCGGCAGCGTAGCGGCGGCGCTCGACGGCGACGGCGCATGCCGCATCGTCAGCGGTTACGGTTATCCGTCGGGCGACGAAGCGAGCGGCGCCTGGCTTGGCCTGCGGGCCATTGTGCATGCACAACAGGCGCTCGATGGACGGGGGCCCAACGACGGTCTGGCGCAGGCGCTGCTCACCCACGTCGGCGCGCATGACCGCGACGGTCTCGTCGTGTGGCTTTGCGAGGCTAACCAGACCGCTTATGCGAGGCTCGCGCCGATTGTCATCGCGCATCGCACGCATCTGTTTGCGGCGCGTTTGCTCGGCGAGGCCGGAGCGGAGGTGGGCAAGATGATTGCGGCGCTCGACCCCTCGGCGAGCCTGCCAGTCGCGCTGTGCGGCGGCCTCGGCGCGCCGTTGCGCGAGTACGTGCCGCAGGTCTATCAGTCCCGTCTACGGGAGCCGCTGGCCGACTCGGCGCACGGCGGATTGCAACTGGCACAACGCGAAGCCGCCCGCATCGCCGGCTGAGAATGGCGGGGTGGCTGGCGAGCATTCTGCGGATGCCGCGGGCAACGGTAAAATACGTTCTTTAACGCTGTCCGGCCGCTCATACCATGTATAAAGTCATCGCCACGGATCTCGACGGCACGCTCCTCAACGCCGATCACCAGGTGGACCCGTTCACGATCTCCACCGTGCGCAAGCTGGAAGCCGATGGGCTGCACTTCGTGATCGCCACAGGCCGCCACTATTGCGACGTCGCGGGCATTCGCGACCTGCTGGGCATCAGTCCGTACCTGATTACGTCGAACGGCGCACGTATCCACGCTCCGGACAACACGGTGATCCATGCGGACGATTTGCCGCCGGCCATCGTGCAGCGTCTGGTGCAGCCGGAAATCGCCGGCGAGCATGGCCGTGTGATTGTCAACCTGTTCGCCGACCAGGCGTGGCTGATCGATCGCGACGCGCCGGACCTGCTGAAGTTTCATCAGGATTCCGGCTTCACGTACGAGGTCACCGATCTGCCCAGGCACGACGGCGTCGACATTGCGAAGGCCCTGTATATCGGTGAGCCCGGCGATCTCGCCCAGGTCGCGGCAAATCTGGCGCGCGAATTCGGCGACGCGCTCTACGTCACCTATTCGTTGCCGGATTGCCTGGAAGTGATGACGTCGAACGTCTCGAAAGGGCGAGCTTTGCAGATCGTGCTCGAACGCCTTGGCGTCGATGCGTCGCGCTGCGTGGCGTTCGGCGACAACATGAACGATATCGACCTGCTGGAAACAGCCGGCCATCCGTTCATGATGAACAACGCCAATCCGGACCTCATGACGCGCTTGCCGAACGTGCCGCGTATCGGCAATAACTTCGAAGCAGGCGTTGCGCATCATCTGCGCAAACTTTTCTTGCTCGATGACGAATTGATGTCGTGAAACGGAATCGGCCCGAATCCACGTTTGAGCCTATGGTCGAAGGCCGCTTTTCAGGCTGCTTGAGGCAACTCATCGCTACCTGGCGCCAGGCGTTGAATTAGCCGCGCCGTCTTTGAATCTTTATTACCCGATTAGTCTGCCGTGCCGGCGGAAGCGCCCGCGGCCGCCGCCGAAGGAGCGCCGGGCAGCGCCGCACAAGGACAATCGGCGGTGCGGCCGTCCAATCCTTGATGATCGTGCTTGAAGCTGGCGCGCGCCGCGCCGTTTTCCCAGGCGAGGCGAACGACATAAATACTGTCGAAGTCGTCGCTTTGCCAGTTGGGGACATCGGCGGCGCTCCCGCCGTGCGCGCTCAGCATCTGGCGCAGCAACTTCACAATCAGCTTGTGTTCCCAGGCAACGACAATCAGCTTGCCGCGATGGGCCGGATTGACGAGCGTGGCGCCGAGCTGGTCGATCTGAGCGAAGCCGTACGGCATTTGCACCGGCATCTCGAACTGGATCGCAGTCGGCTCGATGGTCGCCAGTGGCCGAACATAATAATAAGAATGCCCGCTGTCGTCCTTTTGCTGGCCGGGATCCGGCGCGTAGATCGCGTCGGGCTTGCCGAACTTGGCCGCGATCACCGCCGGCAGCGCAAGCGCACGATTGAGCCCCTGGCAATTAAGTTGGCCGAAGCCCTGCGCGGGTTTCTCGCCGTGGCGCACGAACACGAGCGTTTCTATATTGCCGTCGGCTGCATGCGCGGCCGGCAGCGCCAATACGCCGATACCGAGGCTGCCGAGGGAAAGTGCGACGCCATGCAGGAATCCGCGGAAACGGTTCATCGGTAGGACCTGTGCGAGCCGGGGGAAGTCGCACGATTCTAGCAGCGGGCACGAGCGGCCATTGCGCGGCTCGCCTCGTTCGCACCAAAACAAAGCGGGCGCCGTAGCGCCCGCTTGACTGCGAGGATAAGCGCAGCGCCTGTCAGTCGAGAGCCAGTTCCTTCGAATCGGCGCGGCGGCTTCCGGCGAGCGCCGGATACAGCACGCCTGCGATCACTGCGCCAATGATCGGCGCGACCCAGAACATCCACAGTTGATCCACCGCCGCGCCGCCGACGAACAGCGCCGGGCCGGTCGAGCGCGCCGGGTTGACCGACGTATTCGTAACCGGAATCGAGATCAGATGAATCAGCGTGAGACACAGGCCGATCGCGATCGGCGCGAAACCGGCCGCCGGTGCCCGCTTGTCGGTCGCACCGAGAATGACGAACAGGAAGAAGCCTGTCATCACCACTTCGCAAATGAACGCGGCGGCGAGCGAGTAATGACCCGGCGAGCGCTCGCCGTAGCCGTTGCTGGCGAAACCGCTTGCGACGAGATCGAAGCCCGGCTTGCCCGATGCGATCAAGGACAGCACCAGCGCCCCGACTACCGCGCCGATCACTTGCGCGACGACGTACGGCAGCAGATCGCGCGCCGGAAAGCGGCCGGCGACGGTCAGGCCGACGCTCACCGCCGGATTCAGGTGGCAGCCGGAGATGTGGCCGATCGCGTAAGCCATTGTCAGGACGGTCAAGCCGAATGCGAGCGAGACGCCCACGAAGCCGATGCCGAGCCCGTGGACCGGGCCGGCGAAATTAGCGGCGAGGACGGCGCTGCCGCAGCCTCCGAGCACGAGCCAGAAGGTGCCGAACAGCTCGGCAGCGAGGCGCTTTGACAACTGCATGATTGGTTATCCTAAAAAGTTCAATGCTCTGAATAACATGCATGGCCGCGCGCGGATGCATGCATTTGAGCGCGCAATTCTAGACAATGGCTGGCCGATCGGGTGTCAAGAATTGTCAAAGTGGCGTCGGCTTCACCTATTATTTCGCGATAAAGACGTCATTTAACAATTCATCGACGCTTAATAATTATCAGAGGATATCTGCCTAAATCGGTATTATTGGCCATTGCGAATTTTTATAATTACAGTTAGTCTGCGTGCCAATGAGTTCCAGAAAAGGGGAGAACCGAAATGTCTCAATACGCGGACCTCAAGGCGCAGATCGCCAAATTGCAGGCACAGGCGGAAGAAGCCCGGCGCACGGAAATCGACAATGTAGTCGCCGACATCCGCCAAAAGATCGCTGAATACGGTCTAACCGCACAAGACCTCGGCTTCGCGGTCGCCGCCAAGCGCGGACGCCCGCCCAAGAAGGCACCGCTGCCGGCCAAGTATCAGGATCCGAAGTCGGGCAATACATGGAGCGGGCGCGGCAAGCCGCCTAAGTGGATTGCCGGCAAGAATCGCGAACGCTTTCTGATCGGTGCGGTTTGAACGGGGTACCGGGCTATCGAAAGCCAATTGAAGGACGATTGGTGCCCGATCGTTTATTCGTTTCGCGGTAATGCTGCCATGGAAGCGCATCCACGCAGGCATTAAAAAAGCCGCCATCGAAAGCGGCTTTTTCTTAGAAGAAGCGGGGTTAACTCTGACATACCCGATCGCGCAAACGATTCACATGACAATGTTGCTCGTGATTGGCGTGGGAATCGTGCAATCGGAAAGCGGCGGAAGCGGACCTAAGCGGCTGAGTGCAAAAAGAGTGTCAGCCGCTTTAGGGCGTCAATCAACCTACTGCGACCTTGCGCAGCACCGGACGGCGAGTTGCTTCGATCAGTGCCGAATAGCCGTCTACATAATTCTGCGCCATCGTTTTCGAGCTGAAGCGGCGCTCGAACTGCGTCCGAATCTCAGTGCGCGAAAGCTCGTCCAGACGTTGGAGCGCGGCAACCGCGCCCTGCACGTCTTCGACGATATAGCCGGTCACGCCGTGGTCGATCACTTCCGGCACCGAGCCGCGGTTGAACGCGATCACCGGCGTGCCGCAGGCCATCGATTCGATCATTACGAGGCCGAACGGCTCCGACCAGTCGATCGGGAACAGCAACGCTTTGGCGCCCGACAGAAACTCGGGCTTCTGCGCCTCGTTGATCTCGCCGACGAACTCGACGTGCGCCAGCGACAGCAGCGGCTCGATTTCCTTCTTGAAGTAGTCCTGGTCGACCTTGTCCACTTTGGCGGCGATCTTCAGCGGCAGACCGCTTTGGGCAGCGATCCTGATAGCTGTATCGACGCGCTTCTCAGGACAGATACGGCCGAGGAACGCCAGATATTCCGGCTGCTTGTGCGTTTGCGGCGTCAGCAACTGGTCCGGCAGACCGTGATAAATCGTGCTCAGCCAGTTCGCCTGCGACAGCGGAACACGTTGCGAGTCGGAAATCGACACCACCGGCACATGCGAGAAGGTGTCGAACACCGGCTGAAGCTCCGGCAAGTCCAGACGGCCGTGCAGCGTCGTCACGAACGGCGTGTCCATCGTGGTGAACAGCGGAAACGGCATATAGTCGAGGTGGAAATGCAGCACGTCGAATTCGTGCGCGACCTTGCGCACTTTTTCCATCATCAGGATATGCGGAGCCAGCGCGTCCCGGATCGTCGGATCAAGGCGCAGCGCTCGCGGCCAGCAGGCATCGAGGTTGGCGGAAGTGACCGAGTCGCCGCTCGCGAACAGCGTAACGTCGTGGCCAAGGTCGACCAGCGCTTCGGTCAGATACGACACGACGCGTTCGGTGCCACCGTAAAATTTCGGCGGAACGGCTTCGTACAACGGCGCAATTTGTGCGATTCGCATGCGTTTTCTCCTATACACAACACAACGGCTTCGCACAACGACGCTCGAATGCGCGAGGCGCGAATGCCTGACGGACGGTTGGGCGCGGTAAGCCGCCGCCCGGGGGTGCCTCGAACCTGCATCGGGTAATCACCTAAGGGTCATTATCGGGATTGGCGGAGCTAATTCGAGTGATTTTTCAAACGCTTAATGTTGTTACAGCGCGAAACATGACGCGTTACAGGTAGGCCGGATGGCTGTCCCCGATAGTCAGGAAGCAAGAATGGCTGGCAGCAAGCGCTTCCGACGCATTAAACGTGCCGGAAAGCGCTACAAGTACGCCCGGTGGGCTGGAAACGGCGCCTACACGAGGCGCGTTGCATGGAAGTGAAAACGTCTATAATTCTTGCTCACCGTTGCACGGTGCGGATCATGAGCTTTCGGTGGCTCACCATTCTGTACGCATCGTACCGGCCGCGGAAATCTCCCAGGCGCATCGCAACTTGCGAACCATGCGCTTTCTCATCCGAAGATTCCTTTCCGATTGGCCCGTTGTAGGAGAAATTCCTACAACAATGACGGATTAATCCGTCAGACAAGCTGGGTGTCTGTCCGATTTTCGTCCGCTCCCCCTTTCGACACAATGCTTGCAACACCAGAAACGAGCCGATTCGCGCGGTTTAAGTGCGCGCGTTCGAGCAAACGTTTCCGCAACGGCCTGACCAGCCAGATACACCCCGGGGGAATCATGAGCGCGACAAGCGAAATGCTCAATGAGATCAGAGAAGTAAACCTGTCTTATCTCCTGCTCGCGCAGCGTCTGTTGCGCGAAGACAAGCCGATGGGCATGTTCCGCATGGGGATTTCGGACCAGTTGGCCGATGTGCTCGCCAATCTGTCGTTGGCGCAGACCGTCAAGCTGGCGGGGTCCAATCAGGTGTTGTGCCGTTTCCGTTTCGACGATCATGCCGTGCTGTCCGCGCTCGCGGACAAGAGCAAATCCAGCGCCGTGGCTCAGGCGCATTCCGCGATCCTGATGGCCAGCCAGCCGGTCGAGCAACTCGGCTGATGGCGTCCTGCATCTCAAATAAAGCGATCAGGACGTGGGAAATGCCAACGGATGGCCTATAAAAGCGTAGTGCTCGAAGTCAGGGAAATCACCCTGGCGATCGAATTGGTCGAACTCGGCGCGCGTTTGCAGTTGCTGGAAGCGGAAACCAGTCTGTCGCGCGACCGGCTCATCAAGCTGTACAAGGAGCTGAAAGGCGTTTCGCCGCCCAAGGGCATGCTGCCGTTTTCGACCGACTGGTTCATGACCTGGCAGCCGAACATTCACTCCTCCCTGTTCTACAACATCTACCGTTTCATGGCCGGCCACGGCGGCTGCCTGACGATCCAGTCGATCGTGAAGAGCTACCGGCTGTATCTGGAACACGTCCACCTGCACGACGACGAACCCGTGCTCAGTCTCACGCGCGCCTGGACGCTGGTGCGCTTTTTCGACTCCGGCATGCTGCAAATGACCGCCTGCTGCCGTTGCGGCGGACACTTTGTCGCGCATGCGCACGATCCGCAGCACGCTTTCGTCTGCGGGCTGTGCCAGCCGCCCTCGCGCGCCGGTAAGACGAAGAAATTCGCCGACGCCCGGGCCCGCGAGAGCCTGGCCGCGCTCGCGGTTTGAGCGGCGCGCCGGGCGCCAACCCGACGCCAGCTCGCGCCCGCCACGCGCATCTCCGTCCGCGCGGCCTCGCAGCCCGACCGCGCGGCGCCCGTCCGGTTTCTTTACACCGGAGCGACAAGCTGCTTTTCCGCCAAAGTTTTCTGCTCCGTTGCCGTAAACCAGATTAACGACGGTGACCGTCGCTTCTTTGTGAGGGCTCGGCAGTGCTGATTTTCGTGGGAACACTCGTGACGCTGTTGTCTGTCTTCGGCGGGTATGCGCTGGAAGGCGGTCATCTCGGCGCGCTGTTGCAACCCGTCGAAGTGCTGATGATCGTCGGCGCCGGCCTCGGTGCGTTCATTCTCGGCAACGGGATGAAGACCATCAAGTCGACGGTGCGCGTCATTCCAACCCTCTTCAAAGGTGCGAAGTACAACAAGGACGTCTATATGGAGCTGATGGCGCTGCTCTATGTCCTGCTGGCCAAGGCGCGCAAGGAAGGCACGCTGACGCTGGAAGCCGACATCGACGATCCGTCGAAGAGCCCGATTTTCACCCAGTATCCGAAGATCCTCGCCGACAAGCACATCATCGAGTTCCTGACCGACTACCTGCGTCTGATGGTCGGCGGCAACATGAACGCTTTCGAGATCGAAAGCCTGATGGACGAGGAGATCGAGACGCATCACCAGGAAGGCGAAGCGCCGGCGCATGCGCTGAACAAGGTCGGCGACGCGATGCCGGCGTTCGGGATCGTCGCCGCGGTGATGGGCGTGGTGCACACCATGGCCTCGGCCGACAAGCCGCCCGCGGTGCTCGGCGAGATGATCGCCCAGGCGCTGGTCGGCACCTTCCTCGGGATTCTGCTTTCGTACGGGTTGATCGGGCCGCTCGCGAGCGTCGCCGAACAGCGCGTGACCGAATCGACCAAGATGTTCCAGTGCATCAAGGTGACGATTCTCGCCAGCCTGAACGGCTATGCGCCGGCGATCGCCGTCGAATTCGGCCGCAAGGTGCTGTTCTCGACCGAACGCCCGTCGTTCGCCGAGCTGGAAGAGCACGTGCGCCGCGTCAAGGCCAAGTAAAGACCAGATAAAGGGCGCCGGGAACCGAATCGATGAGCAAGGACAAAGACCGCGCGATTGTCGTCAAGCGCTCCGCGCCGAAGAAGGCCGGCCATCACGGCGGCGCGTGGAAGCTCGCGTACGCGGACTTCATGACCGCGATGATGGCGTTCTTCCTGCTGATGTGGCTGCTGAGCTCGGCCTCCACCGTGCAGTTGAGGGGCATCGCCGATTACTTCAACCAGCCGTTGAAGATCACGCTGTGGGGCGGCGATCGCAGCGCCGAGGATTCGAGCATTCTGAAGGGCGGCGGCCGCGACATCTCGACCGACGCGCAAGGCGTGACGCGTTCCACCGACGGTTCGAGCAGCCGCGCCGAGCGTACCACGTCGCATAACAACGAGGATTCGGTCAAGCAGTTGCAGGGTGAGCTGGAGCGCCGCGAGCAGGTCCGCCTGCACGATCTGCAGGTCAAGCTGATGGCCGCGATCGAAGCGAATCCGGTGCTGCGCCAGTTCAAGCAGCAGATCCGTATCGACTCGACGCTGACCGGCCTGCGCATCGAAATCGTCGACTCGCAGAAGCGGCCGATGTTCGCGACCGCGCGAGACGTGGTCGAACCGTACATGCGCGACATCCTGCGCGAAATCGGCCACACGTTGAACGACGTGCCGAACCGCATCATCGTCCAGGGTCACACCGACGCGGTGCAATACGCGGGTGGCGAGAAGGGCTACAGCAACTGGGAACTGTCCGCGGACCGCGCCAATGCGTCGCGCCGCGAGCTGATCGCCGGCGGCATGGACGAAACGAAGGTCATGCGGGTGCTCGGCCTCGCGTCGACGCAGAACCTGAACAAGGCGGACCCGATGGATCCGGAAAACCGCCGCATCAGCATCATCGTGTTGAACAGGAAGTCGGAGGAGGCGCTTGACCATGACGACTCCACCACGACCACCTTGTCGGACGACGCAGCCGGCTCGAAGCCGCTGCTGCAAAAGCTTGCGCAACCGGTGACGGTTGCACCGAAGGCGCCGGCAACGGCGGCCCAGTAACAGACAGCGATTGCCCGGTGCGCGTTTCCTGCGAGGCGGGAAATGCACGGCGATCCATAGCGTAAGTGCAGCGAGGTTTTCATGATCAGGCACATTCTGGCAATCGACGATTCGGCATCGATGCGGCAAATCCTCGCCGCGACGCTGACGACGGCCGGCTATGAAGTGACGCTCGCGGCGGATGGCAACGAAGGGCTCGAGAACGCGCTCGCCATGTCGTTCGACCTCGTGCTGACCGACCAGTACATGCCGGGCAGGACCGGCCTCGATCTGATCGCCGCGCTGCGCGGCAACCCGGCCTACCAGGCGACGCCTATCCTCGTCCTCACGACGGAATCGGGCGAGCCGTTCAAGGCGGCGGCGCGGGCTGCGGGCGCGACCGGCTGGATCGAAAAGCCGCTCGACCCCGACATGCTGACCGAACTGGTGGCGGCGTTAGGTGAAGCAGACCCGGCATGAGCGCCAGATGAGCGCCACCTTTACACAAGTTATAGAAGCTTTCGACGCGGCGGCACGGCAGCCCAAGCCTAGACAGGAACTCTCGCGGTGACCCAGGCATGACACTCGACATCACTCAGTTCTATCAGACGTTCTTCGACGAAGCGGACGAATTGCTCGCGCAGATGGAGCAGTTGCTGCTCAATCTGGACATCGCCCACCCGGACCCCGAAGACCTCGCGGCGATTTTCCGCGCGGCGCATTCGATCAAGGGCGGCGCGGCGACGTTCGGCTTTACCGCGCTAACGGAAACGACCCACATTCTCGAATCGCTGCTCGACCGCGCGCGCAATAACGAACTCGTGCTGCGCAAGGACATGATCGACACGTTCCTCGAAACCAAGGACGTGCTGTCGGGCCAGCTCGCCGACTACCGCGCGAGCGCCGAGCCGGACACGGCGGTCGCCAAGGCGATCTGCGCGAAGCTCGAACAGTTGCACGCGGAGAGCCGTCTCGGCGGCGCGCCGGCAGCGGCAGTTGCAACGGCAGCAGCGGCAGCGCCAGCAGTACAAGCAGTACAAGCCGCACCGATAGAACCACCGGCAGCAGTACAAGGCGGCACCCCGCCGGAGCACGTCGTCGACCAGGCGGTGCAGGCGGCGGGTGAATGGACTGACGGCGAACCGGCACAGACCGGGCAAGCCGCGGGAACCGGCGATGCAAACGAAAGCGCCGGCCCTCATCTGAAAATTACGCTACGGGGCGTGGACGAGAAGGACCAGGAACTGCTGGCCGAAGAGCTCGGCAACCTGGGGAACATCGTCGGGCGGGTCAAGAGCGGCGGCGATCTGACGCTGTGGCTCGCGACCGATGTGAGTTCCGACGACATCATCGCCGTGTGCTGTTTCGTGATCGACGAAAGTCAGATCTCGATCAGCCGCGGTGCGGCGCCGGCCGACGATACTCAGCAAGGCGAACCTGGAACGCCGGACGCTGAGCATTCGTCGCCGGTGCAGGCAGCACAGGTAACACAGGCAGCACAGGCAACCTACGCAGCACCGGTGGAGCGCGCAGCATCGTCGGCACCGGCGGCCGACTCCGCTGCGTCCACCCATTCCGCCACGCACGGTGTGTTCGACGCACCGGCGCAACAGCCGAGCGCGCCGGCAGCCCACGAACCGGCAGCGGCACCCGCGTCGGCGGCCAACGCACCAGCGGCGAATGCGGCCGCGCCGGCCGAACAGGACCGCAAGGCGCGTCCGGCCGCGGCGGCAGGCGGCGCGGAAGGCAGCTCGATTCGCGTCGGCGTCGAGAAGGTCGATCAGCTGATCAACCTGGTCGGCGAACTGGTGATCACTCAGGCGATGTTGGCCGAGACCACCAGCACGTTCGATCCGGCATTGCACGACCGCCTCTTCAACGGCATGGCGCAACTCGAGCGCAACGCGCGCGACCTGCAGGAAGCGGTGATGTCGATCCGCATGATGCCGATGGATTACGTCTTCAGCCGCTTCCCGCGTCTGGTGCGCGATCTGGCGGCGAAACTCGGCAAGGAAGTGGAACTCGTGACCTTCGGTCAGGCGACCGAACTCGACAAGAGCCTCATCGAACGGATCATCGATCCGTTGACCCACCTCGTGCGCAACAGTCTCGACCACGGCATCGAAACCGTGGAAGCGCGGCGTGCGGCGGGCAAGGATTCGACCGGCCAGCTGGTGCTGTCGGCCGCGCATCACGGCGGCAACATCGTTATCGAAGTCAGCGACGACGGTGCCGGTTTGCGCCGCGACAAGATTCTCGCGAAAGCGGCCAAGCAAGGCATGCAGGTCAGCGAAAGCATGACCGACGACGAAGTCTGGAACCTGATCTTCCTGCCGGGCTTCTCGACGGCGGAGCAGGTGACGGACGTGTCGGGCCGCGGCGTCGGCATGGACGTGGTGAAGCGCAACATCCAGTCGATGGGTGGTCACGTCGAAATCACCTCGCGTGCGGGCAAGGGCAGCACCACGCGGATCGTCTTGCCGCTCACGCTGGCGATTCTCGACGGCATGTCGGTGAAGGTCGGCAACGAGATCTTCATTCTGCCACTGAACTTCGTGATGGAGTCGCTGCAGCCGCGAGCCGAGGACATCTACACGGTGGCCAACGGCGAGCGCGTGGTGCGCGTGCGCGGTGAATATCTGCCGCTTGTCGCGCTGCACGAAGTGTTCTCGGTCGAAGACGCGAAGCGGGAACCGACCCAAGGCATCGTCACCATCATGCAAACCGAAGGGCGCCGCTTTGCGATGCTGATCGACGAGCTGGTCGGCCAGCAGCAGGTGGTCGTGAAGAATCTGGAAACGAACTACCGCAAGGTGCACGGCATTTCCGCCGCAACCATTCTCGGCGACGGCAGTGTCGCGCTGATCGTGGACGTGGCGGCGTTGAACCGCGAGACCCGCCACGCGCATGGCGCGATGAGCCTCGCGTGACGTTCATGACATTCGCAACACTTACTCAACTCAATTCATCCCAACCGTTTGGGGGCTAACGTGGCAGAAGTCCAATCCATCAATTCGAGCGTCGCGAACGCGAGCGGTACGAATGGCCGCCGCGACGCGCAGCAGGCGGACGCCGGCGGTCAGGAATTCCTCGTCTTCACGCTCGGCGCCGAGGAGTATGGCATCGACATCCTCAAGGTGCAGGAAATCCGCGGCTACGACAACGTGACGCGTATCGCCAATGCGCCGGAATTCATCAAAGGCGTGATCAATCTGCGCGGCATCATCGTGCCGATCGTCGACATGCGCATCAAGTTCCATCTGGGCCGCGTCGAGTACGACCACCAGACCGTCGTGATCATTCTGAACGTCGCGCATCGCGTGGTCGGGATGGTGGTGGACGGCGTGTCGGACGTGCTGACGCTCGCTGCCGATCAGATCATGCCGGCGCCGGAATTCGGCGCCACGTTGACGACCGAGTACCTCACGGGGCTGGGCACCGTCGACGGCCGCATGCTGATCCTGATGGACATCGAGAAGCTGATGACCAGCCGTGAAATGGCGCTGATCGAAACGCTCGCCAGCTAAGCGGCTGTTGCGTGAACGAGAGACTGAAAAAGGGAGCATTGAGATGCTGAGCAGGTGGTCGATTCGCACGTCACTGACGATGGTGGGGATCATTCTGGTTGCGCTGACCGTGGTGGTCGGCGCGCTCGGACTGACGGCGCTGCGCGGCGCCAGCCAGTCGCTCGATCGCATTACGCGTGGCGATCTGGTGGCGATTCACGCGCTCGACGAGGCGTCTACATACCTGTTGCGTTCGCGCGTGACACTGGATCGCTTCATTTCGTTGAGCGCCGCCGGCGACGCCGAACAGACGAAGAAGGTCCTCGATCGTGCGCAGGAGTTGCACGGCATGGGCAATCAGAGCTGGCAGGCCTATCTCGACGCACCGAAAAGCGGCGCCGAGCAGGCGCAGCTCGACGAACTGGTGACGCGCCGCACGGCCCTGATGCGAGACGGCATCGAGCCGGAGCTCGCGGCATTGCACGCGAACGATCTGGCGGCTTATCACGCGATCGCCGATACGAAGATCAGCCCGATGTTCGTCGCGTACGACAACGCCGCGTCCGCCGTGATCAAGGGGCTGCAGCAACACGCAGTGGATCAGCAGGCAAGCGCGCAATCGGGCATCTCGCTGATGACGACGCTGATCATCGCCGTCACCGTGCTGGCCTTGCTGCTGGTGGTGGGCATCCGCTTCGCGCTGCGCGGCCTGATCGTGCAGCCGCTCGCCGACGCAACCGCGTGCTTCGAACGGATCGCCGCGGGCGATCTGTCCGAGACGATCGAAGTGTTCAGCCGCAATGAAATCGGCGGGTTGTTCGGCGGCATCAAGCGGATGCAGGAAAGCATGTCGACGATGGTGAAGGCGGTCCACAGCAGCGCCGAATCGATCGACACCGGCGCGCGCGAAATCGCGATGGGCAACACCGATCTGTCGCAACGCACCGAGCAACAAGCCGCTTCGCTGCAGGAAACCGCCTCGAGCATGGAGCAGCTGACCGGCACCGTGCGGCAGAACGCCGAGAACGCGCGCCAGGCGAGCCAGTTGGCCGTCAACGCGTCCGATATCGCGACCCGCGGCGGCGACGTGGTGAGCCAGGTCGTGACGACGATGCAGGACATCGCGACCAGTTCGAACAAGGTCGTCGACATCATCGGGGTGATCGAAGGGATTGCGTTCCAGACCAATATTCTGGCGCTGAATGCGGCGGTCGAAGCCGCGCGCGCAGGCGAACAGGGCCGCGGTTTCGCCGTGGTCGCCGGCGAAGTGCGCAGCCTTGCGCAGCGCAGCGCCAGCGCCGCGAAGGAAATCAAGGATCTGATCGGCGACTCGGTCGACAAGGTGCAAAGCGGTTCGACGCTGGTCGGCCGCGCGGGCACCACGATGGACGAGATCGTGCAGGCGGTGCGCCGCGTGACCGACATCATGGGCGAAATCAGCGCGGCATCCGAAGAACAGTCGGGCGGCATCGAGCAGGTCAATCGCGCGGTCGTGCAGATGGACGAAGTGACGCAGCAGAACGCCGCGCTGGTCGAACAGGCAGCAGCGGCGGCCGCGTCGCTCGAAGATCAGACGCGTCAGTTGCAATCCGTGGTCAACGGCTGGAAGGTGGCCGGCGGTGGGCAAACGCACGCGGCAACGCGCAGCGTGACGACGGCCGCGCGTCCGCAAAAGGCGCGCAGCGCAGGCATGAAAACGACGCCGGCTGCCAAAGCCTCGCCGCAACCGGCAGCACACACGGCAACAGGCACAGCGGCAGCGGTTTCGGCCGCCCATGACGCCGGCACCGCACGTGTCGAACCGGCTCTGAAGCCGAAGACGACGCGTGCGGCGTCCGAATCCGCAGTTCGCCCGGCCGCTGCAAGCGCGGCCACGGCATCGGATGCGGACTGGGAAACGTTCTAGGAAGCAGCAGGCAGACATGCAGTCATTCGGCATCTCGCTCCATGAGGGGCGAATCATCGAAGCACGCTTAGGCAGCGTGTCGCAGGCCGGCTGCAAGCGGGCAGAACTCGCGGGCGGGCGCGACCCCGCGAACACAATCCCTTGCGCCAAAGGAAATCGCTTTGGCGGCAAGCGGAATGGCTCGTATCGCAGGCAGGAACTTTCATGATGGCAACGCGCGCACAGCAACGCTCCGAGCGGGCGGAACCAGCTAGATCCGGCGAACAGGGACGGGATTTCGAATTCACGTCGGCGGATTTCGCTCGTATTCGCGAACTGATTCATCGCAGCGCGGGCATTTCGCTGTCGGACCACAAGCGCGACATGGCGTACAGCCGTCTGGCGCGCCGGCTGCGCGCGCGTGGCCTCGATACCTTCAAACAGTATCTCGATCTGCTCGAAGGGGAGAACGATCCGGCCGAGTGGGAAGCGTTCACCAATGCGCTGACCACCAACCTGACCGCGTTCTTCCGCGAAGCGCATCACTTTCCGATCCTCGCCGAGTTCGTGCCGCGCCGGCCGCAGCCGGTGTCGGTGTGGTGCTCGGCGGCTTCGACCGGAGAAGAGCCCTATTCAATCGCGATGACGCTGATCGAAGCGCTCGGCGACAGCGGCGCGCGCCAGGCGAGCGTACTCGCCACCGACATCGACACGCAGGTGCTGGCAAAAGCCGAAGCGGGCATGTATCAGTTCGATCAGGTCAAGCATCTTTCGCCCGAACGGCTCAAGCGCTTCTTCCTGAAAGGTACCGGCGCGCACGCCGGGATGGTCAAAGTGCGCCCGGAAGTGCGCGCGATGGTGCGCTTCGAACAACTAAACCTGACCGACCGGGACTATGCGTTGCGCTCGCAGTTCGACGCGATCTTCTGCCGCAACGTGATGATCTATTTCGACAAGCCGACCCAGGCGCAGGTGCTCGCGCGCTTCGAGCCCTTGATGAAATCGGGCGGTTTGCTGTTTGCCGGTCACTCGGAAAACTTCACGTATGTGACGCAGGCGTTCAAGCTGCGCGGCCAGACTGTTTATGAACTGACGCGCGACGCCACCGGCGCACGCGCGCCGTCTCGCCAGGCGAACCATTCCATTAGCACGCCGGCGAGCGGGGTGACGGTATGAGCGCCGCCCTGCCGATCGCCACCAATCTGTACTTCGACAACCACTTCCAACGCCCCGGCGTGAAGCTGTTGCCGAACGAGTTTTATACGACCAGCGAAGACATGGTGCTGGTCACCGTCCTCGGTTCCTGCGTCGCGGCCTGTATTCAGGACCGCACGGCGGGCATCGGCGGCATGAATCACTTCATGCTGCCCGACGACGGCGCGGACGTCGCGCAAGCCGCGTCGGATTCGATGCGCTACGGTGCGTACGCGATGGAAGTGCTGATCAACGAACTCATCAAGGCGGGCGGCCGGCGCGAGCGCTTCGAAGCCAAGGTGTTCGGCGGCGGCGCGGTGTTGGCCGGCATGACGACGATGAACATCGGCGACCGTAATTCGGAATTCGTGCGCCGCTATCTGGCGCTCGAAAAAATCCGCATCGTCGCCGAGGACTTGCAGGGCTCGCATCCGCGCAAAATCGCCTTCATGCCGCGCACCGGCCAGGTGATGGTGAAGAAGCTGCGCCTGCAGCAGGAAGCCGGTGTCGCCGAGCGTGAACAGGCGCTGGTGCGGCAAAGCCCCGAAGCGCGCGCCGAGCGGCTCGCGGCGGCGCGCAAGCGGGTCGAGCTGTTTGCCACGCCGGCCGCTGCAAGGCCGAAAGTCGAATTGTTCGGCTCGAATACAGGCAGCGGCATGGGCAGCGGCGTGGGCAAGCCGGCAGGCAACGCCGCAGCATCCACAGCAAGCAGCGCGAGCGCAGGCGTAGCGAAGCCGCGCATCGAACTATTCGGCGTGAGCCCGCGCCCCATGAATTCAAACAACGCCAAAACCGCAGAGGAGGCGTGAGCGCTGTGCAAAAGATCAAAGTACTGTGCGTCGACGATTCGGCGCTGATTCGCAGCCTGATGACGGAAATCATCAATGGCCAGCCGGACATGACTGTCGTGGCAACCGCACCCGACCCGCTGGTCGCGCGTGATCTCATCAAGCAGCACAATCCGGACGTGCTGACGCTCGACGTCGAAATGCCGCGCATGGACGGCCTCGACTTTCTCGAGAAGCTGATGCGACTGCGGCCGATGCCGGTCGTGATGGTGTCGTCGCTGACCGAGCGCGGCAACGAAATCACGTTGCGCGCGCTGGAACTGGGCGCGGTCGACTTTGTCACGAAGCCGAAAGTCGGCATTCGCGACGGCATGCTCGACTACTCGGAAAAGCTCGCCGACAAGATTCGCGCCGCAGCCCGCGCGCGGGTGCGCCAGGCCGCGCCGGCGCACCATGCGGCGGCACATGCAGCGCATGCGCCCGACGCCGCAGCCGCTGCGCCGCTCTTCAACAACCCGCTGCTCAGTACCGAGAAGCTGATCATCGTCGGCGCGTCGACGGGCGGCACCGAAGCGATCCGCGAAGTGCTGGTGCCGCTGCCGCCGGATGCGCCTGCCGTGCTGATCGCGCAGCATATGCCGCCGGGTTTCACGAAATCTTTTGCACAACGCCTCAATGGTTTGTGCCGAATTACCGTTAAAGAGGCAGAGCACGGCGAACGCGTGCTGCCGGGGCATGCGTATATCGCGCCCGGCCACGCTCACCTGTTGCTGGCCCGCAGCGGCGCGAACTATATTGCGCACCTGTCGGACGAGCCGCCGGTCAACCGGCATCGTCCGTCGGTCGACGTGCTGTTCCGTTCGGCCGCGCAGCACGCGGGCAAGAACGCGGTCGGCGTGATCCTGACCGGGATGGGCCGCGATGGCGCCGCCGGGCTGCTGGAGATGAAAAAAGCGGGGGCGTATACCCTCGCGCAGGACGAAGCGAGCTGTATCGTGTTCGGCATGCCGCGCGAAGCGATCGCGCTGGGCGCCGCCGACGAGATCGCCTCGCTGCCGGAAATGAGCCGGCGCGTGATGGCGCGTCTGTCATCGATGGGCGAACGCGTTCAGCGGGTATGATGCGCGGCCTGACGGCGAGCGCCAGGCATGGGACCGGAGTAAGCGCTAAAGCGCCAACCCCGGTCGACACGAATCGGGATGAACTGGCGGTCATGCGCCGCACCGTGGATCAAGCAAAGGGAATGAAATGGATAAGGGAATGAAGATTCTGGTAGTTGACGACTTTCCGACGATGCGCCGGATCGTCCGCAACCTGCTCAAAGAGCTGGGCTATAGCAACGTCGATGAGGCGGAAGACGGCCAGGCCGGCCTCGCGCGCTTGCGCGGCGGCACCTACGAGTTCGTGATCTCGGACTGGAACATGCCGAACCTCGACGGTCTGGCGATGCTCAAGGAAATCCGCGCCGACGCCAACCTCACGCATCTGCCGGTGCTGATGGTGACGGCCGAGTCGAAGAAGGAAAACATCATCGCGGCGGCCCAGGCGGGCGCGAGCGGTTATGTCGTCAAGCCGTTCACGGCCGCGACGCTCGACGAGAAGCTCAACAAGATTCTCGAGAAGATGGCCAAGACCGGGAGCTGACGTGAATCTGCCGACCAACGCGCAAGGGGCCGAAGCGGTCCACGAGAGCGGTGAATTCGCGTCCGACCGCATCCTCGCCCGCATCGGCCAGTTGACGCGCACGCTGCGCGACTCGATGCGTGAGCTGGGGCTCGACAAGCATGTCGAGCGCGCGGCGGAAGCCGTACCCGACGCCCGCGATCGTCTGAAGTACATCGCGAACATGACCGAGCAGGCCGCCGAGCGCGTGCTGTCCTCGATCGACATCGCCAAGCCGATCCAGGAACAGTTGCGCCAGGATGCGGGCGAGCTCGATGCGCGCTGGGAAAAATGGTACGCGGCGCCGATCGAGCGCGAGGAAGTGCGCGCGCTGATGAACGACACGCGTGCCTTCTTGCGCGGCGTGCCGGAGGCCACCACCGCGACCAACTCGCAGCTGATGGAAATCATGCTGGCGCAGGACTTCCAGGATCTGACCGGCCAGGTCATCAAGAAGATCACGGAGGTCGTGTACCTGATCGAGCAGCAATTGCTCGGCGTGCTGGTCGAGAACATCGCGCTCGAGCGGCGCGAGCAGTTCGCGGCGACCGCGGCGGCGCTGGCGGCCGAGCCGTCGTCGACCGGCAGCCCCGAACACCTGCTGAACGGTCCGCAGATCAATCCGGAAGGCAAAACGGACGTGGTGCAGGACCAGTCGCAGGTCGACGATCTGCTGGCGAGTCTCGGGTTCTAACCCACGGATAGCCCGCCGAAGCGACCGGGCAAACCAGTATGCATGGCAAGCCGCGCGCCCGCGTGGCTTGCTGTCTGCCGACACAAACCACAGGCATACTACGACTTCGAGCAGCGGTACGGCTTTCCGGCGCGCAATGGCGCCGGGCGGTGGCACGACGAGGATCTCTCCCATCGTGCGACCGCGACGGTGCCGTATGATCTGCCTACATGCAGCCGGTTCGTACGACGTGCGGACCGAGCAGCAGTCGCCTGGGAGGAGCTTTGTCATGTCGAGTCGTGTACGCCGCGCCGGGTTGGTTACGGCGCTAGTCTTGCCCTGTTCGCTGTTCGCCGTGCCGTCCGCTTACGCCGGACTGGGCGGCGCACCGATGACACCGCCCGCGGATGCGTCGGTTTCGTCCCGCACCGTGCAGCCTGCCGCCAGCGCGGCTTCCGCGGCACAGAGCGTGATGCGTTCCGCATCCAGCGCCGCTGCCTCTACGACCGCCTCCGCGTCCTATACCGTGCGTGAAACCACGCTCGGCAACGGCACGGTCGTGCGCGAATACCTGGCGGCGGACGGCTCGGTGTTCGGCATCGCGTGGCACGGCCCGCAAATGCCGGATCTGAGCGATCTGCTCGGCAGCTATTTTCCGCAGTACGTGGCCGGCGTGAAGGCCATCCGCGCGACGCGCGGCGGACGCGGCCCGGTTGCGGTCGTTCAGAGCAGCCTCGTGGTCCATTCCGGCGGCCACATGGGCGGATTCAGCGGTCAGGCGTGGTTGCCCCAAGCGCTGCCTGCCGGCGTCAGCGGTTCCGACATCCAGTAAGGGCGAGGACGAACGATGCGAACCATGCAATTTACGGTAAAGCTAAAGAGTTGGACGCAGGCGGTTGCGGCCGTGGTGTTGGTGTCGGTTCTGGCCGCTTGCGGCGGTGGCGGCGATTCCGGTTCCAGTTCGGGTTCCAGCTCGTCGACCGCGCTGAACGGCGGATCGCTGCCGGCGAGCCCGACTCAGCAGCCGATCGCCGCGACTGCGGCGAATACGGTGCCGATTACGGTTGGCGTGGGCGTGAAAGGTGTCATCAACATTCCTACGGTCAGCGTGACGGTGTGCCCGCCCGGGTCGACCACCAATTGCCAGACTATCGACAACATCCAGGTCGACACCGGTTCGTTCGGTTTGCGTGTGGTGAGCTCGAAGCTGACTTCGGTGCTTGGCGCGTTGCCGGCGGTCACGGTGGCAGGCGTGCCACTTGCCGAGTGCGCGACGTTCGCCGATGGCTATACGTGGGGCTCGGTACGTACCGCTGACGTGACGATCGGCAGCGAGACGGCGGGGAGCATTCCAATGCAGATCATCGGCGACATGGCGGCGAGCACGGTGCCGGCTGGTTGCACCGGCGTGGCGGAAAACACGGCCAGTGATCTCGGCGCCAACGGCATTCTCGGCATCGGCACGGCGCCCTACGATTGCGGCGTTACCTGCGCGAACGCGTCGACAGCCGTCAACAACAGCAACTACTTCGCGTGCCCGGGCGGCACCTCCTGCAGCACGCGCAGCGCGGTGCCGCTCGCGCAGCAGGTCGCCAATCCGGTCGCGCACTTCGCCACCGACAACAACGGCGTGATCGTGCAGATGCCGCCGATTGGCGATACCGGCTCGCCATCGGCGACCGGCACGCTGGTGTTCGGTATCGACACGCGGTCGAACAACGCGATGGCTGCCGCGCAGAGCTTCACCACCGATCCCTGGGGCAATCTGAGCAACAGTGTCTTCAACGGCACGACGGTGAGGGCGTTCCTCGACTCGGGTTCGAACGGCTACTTCTTCGCCGATAGTTCGCTGACGCTGTGCGGCGGCTCCTACGTGGGCTTTTACTGCCCGTCGTCGGCACAGACGCGCTCGATCAGCCTGGTCGGGCTGAATGGCACGAAAACGACCGCCAATATCGGTATCTTGAGCGCGGCTACCCTGTTCGGCAACGGCAACAACTACGCGTTCAACGACCTGGCTGCGCAGAACAGCGGCAGCTTCGATCTCGGCTTGCCGTTCTTCTATGGCCGTCACGTGTATTACGGCATCGATCAGACGGCGAGCGGCGGCCAGCAGGCGCCTTACGTCGCTTTTTGACGCGCATGACTGAAGGGTGACAACCGGTGGGTACTCGCGCATTACCGAGCGAGTACCCGCCGCGCGTCTTCCGCCACGGGCAATCTGCTGGCGGCTTCCCGCTACCAGGCTGGCCATTACAGGCCGTCCGCTACCGGCGGCCCGTCCGTCGGCTTCCCCCTCGCTTATCCCCGCTCCATTCACCCCGCACGCGCGCCTCCAGCAACCCCGCCCGGGCGGTTTGCCCGCAGTTCCATCCCTCGAAATACCCCCCTTTCTCCGCCCTTATCCGCCGATCGTCGGTTGCGCGCAACGGGAATAATCGCTCTCACTCGAACCAGGCATCGTGCCTCGACCGACTGGAGAGCTTGAGTGGCAGAGGATAGCGACCTCGAAAAAACCGAATCAGCCACCCCCCGGCGCCTGCAGAAGGCGCGCGAGGAAGGGCAGATCGTGCGTTCGCGGGAGCTCTCGACGTTTGCGCTGCTGGCAGCAGGCTTTTTCGGCGTGTGGGGCATGTCCAGCAGCATCGGCGAGCATTTGCAGGGCATGCTGCGCACAGCTTTCACCTTCGACCACGCCGGCGCGTTCGAAACGCGCCGCATGATGATCGGCGCGGGTGTCGCGAGCCGCGAAGGGCTGTACGCATTGCTGCCGATTCTTGCCTTTACCGGCGCAGCCGCCTTGCTCGCGCCGATGGCGCTGGGCGGCTGGCTGTTGTCGGCGAAAGGGCTCGAGCCCAAGTTCAGCCGGCTCGACCCGATCGCCGGTCTCGGCAAGATGTTCTCGATCAACGGGCCGATCCAGCTCGGCATGTCGCTCGCGAAGACGCTTGTAGTGGGCATCGTCGGCGGCACGGCGATCTGGAATCGCCGCGAGGAAATTCTCGCGCTGGCCACCCAGCCTGTGCATATCGCGCTCGCCAACGCCATGCATCTGATCGCCGTCTGCTGCGGCATGACGGTGGCGGGCATGTTCGTGGTGGCGGCGCTGGACGTGCCGTATCAACTCTGGCAGTTCCACAAGAAACTGCGCATGACCAAGGAAGAAGTGAAGCGCGAACATCGCGAAAGCGAAGGCGATCCGCATGTCAAAGGCCGGATTCGTCAGCAGCAACGGGCGATGGCCCGCCGCCGCATGATGACCCAGGTGCCGAAGGCCGATGTCGTGGTGACCAACCCGACACACTTCGCCGTCGCGCTGCAATACACCGACGGCGAGATGCGCGCGCCGAAGGTGGTCGCCAAGGGCGTGAACCTGGTGGCCGCGCGGATTCGCGAGCTTGCCGCGGAGAACAACGTGCCGCTGCTCGAAGCACCGCCGCTGGCGCGCGCGCTGTATCACAACGTCGAACTGAACCGAGAGATTCCCGGGCCGCTGTACGGCGCGGTCGCCGAAGTCCTCGCGTGGGTGTATCAGTTGCGGCGCTTTAACGCCGAAGGCGGCGTCGCGCCGGTCGCACCGACCGGGCTCGACGTGCCGGCGGATCTCGACAAGGGCGGCGTATCGGAAGAAGAAGCCGATCAGGAAGCCGTCGACACACTTAACGACGCTAACGACAACGCTTCAGGAGCCTCCGCATGAACGCTCGCGCCGGATTCCTGTCCCGACGGCCCGATGCCTTGAGCAGCACCAATTTGCGTGCCCTCGCCGGGCCGGTGCTGATCTGCATGATCCTCGGCATGATGATTTTGCCGTTGCCGCCGTTTTTGCTGGACCTGCTGTTCACCTTCAACATCGCGCTTTCCGTGATGGTGCTGCTCGTCAGCATGTACACGATGAAGCCGCTCGACTTCGCGGCTTTCCCGAGCGTGCTGCTGTTCTCGACCTTGCTGCGCCTGTCGCTGAACGTGGCATCGACGCGGGTCGTACTGCTCGAAGGCCATACCGGGCCGGATGCCGCCGGTCAGGTGATCGAGTCGTTCGGCCACTTTCTGGTGGGCGGCAACTTCGCGGTCGGTATCGTCGTCTTTATCATTTTGATGGTGATCAACTTCATGGTGATCACCAAGGGCGCGGGGCGGATCGCGGAAGTGTCCGCGCGCTTCACGCTCGATGCGATGCCCGGCAAGCAGATGGCGATCGACGCCGACCTGAACGCCGGCCTCATCAACGAAGAGCAGGCCCGCAAGCGCCGCCTGGAAGTCTCCCAGGAAGCCGAGTTCTACGGTTCGATGGACGGCGCGAGCAAGTTCGTGCGCGGCGACGCGATCGCGGGACTCCTGATCATGGTGATCAACATCCTGGGCGGCCTGATCGTCGGGATGGTGCAGCACGGTATGGACTTCGCGTCGGCAGGCAAGACCTACACGCTGCTGACCATCGGTGACGGCCTCGTCGCGCAGATTCCGTCGCTGGTTATTTCGACGGCGGCCGGTGTGATCGTTTCGCGCGTCGCCACCAACGAAGACATCGGCACGCAGCTGACCGGCCAGCTGTTCACGAATCCGCGCGTGCTGATGATCACCGGCTGCATTCTCGTGCTGATGGGTTTGATCCCGGGCATGCCGCACTTCGCGTTTCTGATTCTCGGCGGCGGCCTGATCCAGCTCGGTCGCACGATGAAAAAGCGCGCCGAGGAACGCAAGAACAGCACCGCGCTCGTCGACGTCGCGCCGGCCGCGATGACCCCGGTGGAAAACACCGAAGCCAGCTGGGACGACGTGACGATGATCGACACGCTCGGCCTCGAAGTAGGCTACCGGCTGATTCCGCTCGTCGACAAGAACTCGGACGGCGAACTGCTCAAGCGTATCAAGAGCATTCGCAAGAAGTTCGCGCAGGAAATCGGCTTCCTGCCGCCGGTGATCCATATCCGCGACAACCTCGAATTGCGGCCGAACGGTTACCGGATTGCGCTGAAGGGCGTCGAAGTCGGCGTCGGCGAAGCGTATCCGGGGCAGTGGCTGGCGATCAATCCGGGGCAGGTTTCCGCCGCGCTGCCCGGCACGCCGACGCAGGACCCGGCGTTCGGTTTGCCGGCGATCTGGATCGATACGAATCTGCGCGAACAGGCGCAGGTGTACGGCTACACGGTGGTCGATTCGAGCACCGTGGTGGCGACGCACCTGAATCACCTGGTGGTCACGCATGCGTCCGAATTGCTCGGCCGCCGCGAAGTGCAGGCGCTGATCGAGCGGATGCAGAAAGATACGCCGTCGCTGGTCGACGATCTGGTGCCGAAGACGCTGCCGCTCACCACGCTGCAAAAGGTGCTGCAAAACCTGCTGGAAGAAGGCGTGCCGATCCGCGACATGCGCACGATTCTCGAAGCCTTGTCCGAGCACACGCCGAAGATCACCGACGCGCACGATCTCACCGCCGCCGTGCGCCTCGCGCTCGGCCGTGCGATTACGCAGCAGTGGTTCCCGGGCACCGGCGATATGCAGGTCATGGGCCTGGATTCGAATCTGGAACGGGTGTTGTCGCAGGCGCTGTCGACCGGCGCCAATCCGGGCCTCGAGCCCGGTCTCGCGCACACGCTGCTGACCGAAACGCAGAAGGCGATGACGCGCCAGCAGAACCTTGGGTTCGCGCCGGTGCTGCTGGTGCAGCACGCGTTGCGGCCGATGCTCGCGCGCTTCCTGCGGCGCAGCCTGCCGCAGTTGAAGGTGCTGTCGTACGCGGAGGTGCCCGACACACGCAATATCAGGGTCGTGAATCTGATCGGCGCGCACGGTTGAACCGCGCAGTTAACCCGCAGTCGACCCGCGGTTGACCTCTACGCACCGAGTCGATGCCTTTCTGCCGACGCTCCTTCGAGCGCCGGTTTTCATTCCAGCTTGCGGTTTTTCTTGCCGCATGCGGGCTGAGACGCGGGTTGAAACATACGTGCTCCCGCCGCAAAACGACCACCGGCCGTGCCCGGAAAACCCGTTTAAAACCGGCGTCCACATGGCTTACGCAGCGTTTCCATCGTTCGAATTGCCCACCTTTACCCGTCTTTATCCATCGATCGTCACTCGACGGCTTTCGCAATAATTGATCTCAATGGGAAGCGGTATGTTGCCGGTCCGATAGTCCGTTTACCTCATCGGGGGTCCAGCTTGAACATTCGTAAATTTGTCGGTGCTACCAGTCGTGACGCGCTGCGTCTCGTGCGCGAAGCCCTGGGCCCGGATGCGGTTGTGCTGTCCAATCGCACGATGGACGACGGCAGCGTCGAGATCGTCGCGCTGGCCGACAGCGATCTCGCCGCCATCACGCCGAAGGCCCGCACCGGCGCAAGCGCAGCGCAGGCCGCGCCGACGAATGCAGCGACCGGCATGTCTTCGCTCGCCGCGCCGCGCGCCATGACGATGCAGGCGAACCCGTATGCGAGCGGCATGCCCGATGTGTTCTCGTCGGTGTTCGGCGCAAGCCCGGAGGCCGGCGCCGAGACCATGGCCGCAAGCGATGCGCCGGTGGCCGCGCCGAAACCTGCTGCCGCGCCGACAGCCTCGCTGCCTGGCGCCGCCAAAGCCCCGTCGATGATGCCGGCCATGCCTTCCGCAGCCGCTCCGTCGCAACCGATCGCCATCGGCCAACCCAGCGCTCGCGCCGCGGCGACGCGTCTTAGTGAAGACATCCGCGCCGATCTGCTCAAAGCCGCCGGCGTGCCGGCCTCGCCCGCCGCACCGGCAGCCGATGCTGAAGCGTCGCGCACGATGGCCGAATCGAACCCCTGGCTGATCGACCACGCCCGCCGCATCGCCGCCGAGCAGGAACAGCAAGGCGCTTACAGCGCGCGGCCCGCGGCCATGACGCCTGCCGCCGCGATGGCCAAGGGCCTCGGCGCCGCAGTCGAGCCGGGCAAGACCGCGGCGCAGGCGGCCGCGGCGCAAGTCAAAGATACGCCCGAATGGGCTCGCGAAGCCGCGCAGGTTGCCGCGCGCCGCGCCGCGCAGAAGATCGCGCCGTCGCTGCCCACCGGCGACGACACCCGCGCGCCCGCCTCGGTCGCCGAAGCGATCAAGGCGCGCATGGAGCAGGTCGTCAACGAAACCGTGATGAACGAACTCGCGTCGATGCGCGGGATGATGGAAGAACACTTCGCCGGCCTGTTGTGGGGCGAGCGCCAGCGCCGCAGCCCGGCGCGCGCCGCGCTCACCAAGCATCTGTTCGCCGCCGGTTTCTCCGCGCAGCTCGTGCAGATGATGGTCGACAACCTGCCGGAAAACGTCGAAGACGTGGACGGCGGGATGGCATGGATCTGCTCGGTGCTCGAATCGAACCTGCCGGTGATGGAAGACGAGGACGCGCTGATGGAGCGCGGCGGCGTGTTCGCGCTGATGGGCCCGACGGGCGTCGGCAAGACGACGACCACCGCCAAGCTCGCGGCGCGCTGCGTGATGCGCTTCGGCGCCAGCAAGGTCGCACTGCTCACCACTGACAGCTACCGGATCGGCGGCCACGAACAACTACGCATCTTCGGCAAGATTCTCGGCGTGTCGGTTCACGCGGTGAAAGACGGCGCCGATCTGCAACTCGCGCTCTCCGAACTGCGCAACAAGCACATCGTGCTGATCGACACGATCGGCATGAGCCAGCGCGACCGCCTCGTGTCCGAACAGATCGCGATGTTGTGCCGCGCCGGTCAGCCGGTGCAGCGTCTCCTGCTGCTGAACGCGACGAGTCACGGCGACACGCTCAATGAAGTCGTGCAGGCGTATCAACGCGCGCCGGATCAGCAGCCGCTCGCCGGCTGCATCCTGACCAAGCTCGACGAAGCCACCAATCTGGGCGGCGTACTCGACGCGGTGATCCGCTACAAGCTGCCGGTGCATTACGTGTCGACCGGTCAGAAGGTGCCGGAAAACCTGTACGTCGCGACGAAGAAATTCCTGATCAAGAGCGCGTTCTGCATTCCGCGTGACAACTCCCCGTTCGTGCCGCACGACGACGATATTCCGGCGTTGCTGTCCGCGCTGTCCGCGCGGTCGACGGCCGAACTGCACGAGGTCCGCTTTGGATAAATTCATCTCGGATCAGGCCGAAGGACTGCGGCGCATGTTGGCGAGAAGCGGCTCGCGCGTGATTGCCGTGACGGGCGGATCGGCCGGCGTCGGCTCGACGACGACCGTGGTGAATCTCGCCGCCGCGCTCGCGCAGCAGGGCAAGGACGTGCTGGTGATCGACGAATGTCTGGGCGACAAGTCGGTGAGCGCGATGCTCGGCGGCGTGCGCGGCGCGGGCAATTTTGCGGCCGTGATACGCGGCGAGATGACGCTCGACGAGGCCACCGCACGGCACGCGCTCGGGTTCTCGGTGCTGGCCGCCTCGCGCAACAACCGCGAAGGCTACACGGCCGCGCAGTTAGACGCGGTGCTGCACGGTTCCGCGGACATCGTGCTGATCGACGCGCAACTCGACCAGCAAGGCCACCTGTCGCCGCTCGCGATGCAGGCGCACGACCTGATGATCGTCACGCGCGTGGCGGCGCAGGCGATCACCGACGCGTACGCGTGCATGAAGCGTCTGCACTACGCCCACGCCACCGCACAGTTTCGCGTGCTGGTGAACCACGTGCAGAGCGTGGACGACGCGCATATCGCTTTTGCGAACCTGGCCGGCGTGGCCGGGCGCTACCTGACGGTGGCGCTGGAAGACGCCGGTTGCATTGCCGCCGATGTGCGGATGGCGCGAGCCCTGGAGTTGTCGCGTTGTGTCGTCGACGCATTCCCGTCGACACCGGCAGCGCGTGACTTCCGGCATCTTGCCGCCGAATTGCAGTACTGGCCGATGCGGCCAGCGATGTCGTCGCAAACGCCGTGGATGGCGCCTGCGGCAGTTACAGCGGCGCAACACGCCGACCAACCGTCTGCGCAGCTCGCCTGAGAGGCGGCACAAGGACAAGGGGAGCACGATGTATAACGCTCAGGGAAAGATTTCCCAAGCCGAAGTTCTGACGAAGTACGCGCCGCTGGTGCGCCGCCTCGGCTTGCAACTTGTCGCCAAGATGCCGGCGAGCGTCGATCTCGACGATCTGATTCAGGCCGGCATGATCGGACTGCTGGATGCCGCGGGCCGCTACAAGGAGGACCAGGGCGCGCAGTTCGAGACTTACGCCAGCCAGCGGATTCGCGGCGCGATGCTCGACGAGTTGCGCAGCAACGACTGGTTGCCGCGCAGCTTGCGGCGTACCTCGCGCGAGGTCGAAACGGCAGTGCACAAGGTCGAACAGAACCTGGGCCGTTCGGCAAGCGAGACCGAGATCGCCGAGCATCTGAAAATGCCGCTCGACGAGTATCAGTCGATGCTCCAGGATCTGCATGGCAGCCAGCTGATCTATTACGAAGACTTCGACCGTTCCGCGGACGACGAGCCGTTTCTCGACCGCTACTGCGTCGATCATTCGGACCCGCTGTCGGCGCTGCTCGACGACAGCTTGCGCTCGGCGCTGGTGGAGGCGATCGACCGTCTGCCGGAGCGCGAGAAGCTGCTGATGTCGCTGTACTACGAGCGCGGCATGAACCTGCGCGAAATCGGCGCGGTGATGGAAGTCAGCGAATCGCGGGTGTGCCAGTTGCACAGCCAGGCGGTGGCGCGCTTGCGCACGCGACTGCGGGAGATGGCCTGGGCGAATGCCGAGGCGACCTGAACCCGGAAGGGTTGGTGTTTGACCGGCGCCGCGCCCGCGCACGCCTTCTCACGCATCCGCCATCTCATGCTCCGCGGCCAGCGCGAGAAATGCCGAACGTGACATGCCGCGTGCCTGCGCGTAAGCGTCGATGTCGTGGACCAGCGCCTCGGGCAGCGAGATATTGATGCGTATTGCTTTCTTCAACGCCGGGATGTTCCGGGTTGTCACGAAACCCCACGTAAAGCCTGCATAGTCCGGATTACGCCGATGCGCTTCGAGCGTCAGCCGTTCCGGGATCGGCATACCTTCGTCGAGCAGCGTATCGAGATGCGCCTCGATCGCTTCCTTCGCGTTCGCGTAAGCCTCCTCCAGCGTATCGCCCGCGGCATGGCAACCCGGAATGTCGGGGACCACCACGCCGAACGCATGGTGCTCGTCACCTGGCTCGATCGCGATCGGGAAAATCAAGTTTTTCATTTGAGGCCTGCCTGTTTCAAAATGCTGTTCAGCGTGCCGGGCGGAAGATCCTTTTTGGGATGCGGGATGGTCACGAGACCGGCTTTTACCGCGTGCCGGAAATGATGATGGCTGCCCGATATACGGATTAGCCGCCAGCCTTCCGCCCGAATCAGTTTGACGATCTCGGCACTGTTCATATTGCACTCCTCGAATCATACACACGATTACACAACCTCGCTAGTGGGTAATGCTTCGCCGCTTGCTCGGCTGAGGCAGCGTTGAAGCTGCACGGAGCGGCGAAGAACCTCAGTGGGGGGAGCCGGTGATTTCAACGCGGCGGACAAATTCGCGCTACCTGGCCGGATGGCCAACGTGTATTGGAGGTGGCCGTGAACGGCCTTTTTGCGGGCGGGCGTCGGAAAAATAAAAAGGGCTCGTCAAAGACGAGCCCTTTGTTGCAATCTGCTCAATCGGATCGGCGCCTGAAACGCGCCGGCGCCAGCAAAATCGTCATGCCGCCGCGCTGCGCGCCGGAATCCGTCCATCCGGTCCATAGAAACCGGCCTTCTGCGGCACGGCCACTTGCAGTGCCGTCAGCGCACGCTGGTTGTAGTCCATCCGCATGCGGATGAGTTCACCGTTACTCGTATTGGAGCGCCGTGCGCGATCGGCTGCTTTTTGCAGCAGCGACCATTGCGCCGCGAGCCGCGCGTCGGTGCTCGCCGCGAGTTCCATGCCCGGCCAGCCCGCCGGAAAGCCCAGTTCGGCCAACTGCGCGTCGCGCGCGCTTTCGAGCCTGGCGAGCACGCCGATCAGTTCGGTTTTCTTCTCGATGATCGGTGGCAACTGTTCCAGCGGCGACAAGGCGGTCAATGCACGAGTCTCGAGCACCAGAATCGAGGCGAAGGCCTCGACGGCCGAATATTCTTCGATGAGGGTGGCAAGCAGGGCGTCTTTCATCTCAACAACTCGCTAAACAAGACGGCTCGCGCGCGATTCACGAGCCGAGTTTGTCGAATGCCGCCCGGCAATGCACCGTACTTCGATGTGTCGATCAGTTGCCGGTCGACGAGGTTTTGCCTTGCAACAGGCTGCGCGCCGTTTCCAGCACGCCGTCGGCGATCTTGCCCGAGTCGATTTTCAGCGAGCCATCCTTGATGGCCTGCTTGATCGACTCGACGTGCGCCGTGTCGATATCGGCCGAGCCGGACGCCGCGAGACTGCGCAGATGCTGCGACAGATCCGACAGGCTGACGCTGGCGTCGCCCGAACCGCTGCTGGTAGTGCTTTGCGAGGCCGTGCCCGCACTCTGCGCGTTGCTGGTCGCGGCCGTCGCGTCGCTGTTCTGCGAGCGGGACAGGGCGTCTTTCAACGTCGACAGATTCGAATTGGTTGTGGAATCGACTTTCACGATTGGCTTCCTGAACGATTTGATCCTGATAACGGCAAGCAGTGATCAAAACTTTAGCGCAATCGGTCGACGTGTTGCCCCGCTTTCCGGGCTGATCCGGCCCCACGGGCATCGCATCCGTGACGGCTGCCGCCGCTCCTGAATCCGGCTCGGCGCACGTCCCGCCGAGCCGGTTCATAGCTGAATCTCCACCGTCGACCCATCCTTGACGATGCCGGAGACGATCTGGCCGTTGGCCGTCTTTACCCGCACCTGCTGGCCCGGCGACGCGTTGTTCATCGCGCTGCCTTCGGCCGAAATCGCGAAGCCTTCGCCGGCTGCGACGACTCGCACCGTCTGTCCGATCGACACCGCCGACGCGCTTTTCAGCATGTCGCGGCGCAGCGGCATGCCGCCCGCGATGCGCGTGAGCGACACCGAACCGACCGCCTGCGACGGGTCCGTGACGATCGCCTGCGGCAAGCCGGTCAGATCGCCGTCGCGGGCGACGAGGTCGGCGGCGGTGAGCACTTCGCCCGGCGCCATGGCGCGGGCGGCCAGATAGTAGGTGGCGCGCAGCGCGATGCGCGCTTGCAGATAAATGGTCCACGGCCGCTCGCCGGCGCAGCGCACGCCGACCGTCATGCGGCCCCAGAGGCGCGCGCCGCTCGGCATGAAGGGTTCGAGCGTCGTGCAAGCCGCGAGGCCGCGCGGAAACGCCGGCGCGACGGTGATTTCGACCTTGCCGGGCAAGCCCGCGGATTGCTGTTGCAGGAAGGCGAGGGCGGCGCTGCGGATCGCTTCGGGGTCTTGCTGACCCGGCGGCGTCACAGGTTGCGTCACAGGTTGCGTCACAGGTTGTGCCACCGCCGCAGCCTGGAGGTTCTGCTGCGCGACGGCCGGCGCGGCCTGCCGCACTGAAGGCGTGCGACGGATGGCCGGACGGGCCGGCATGGGCGCCGGCGCCGCCGCTGCGACCGCCGTCGTCACGACCGGTTTGCCGTTCGCGCCCAACTGCGGCGGCTCGCCACGCGACTCAAGACTGTCGAAACTGCTGACTGCGGGGGCGTTGGCGGCCACCGGCTGCACCGCTGCGCCCTGCCGTCCTGCGTTCGGCGACGGCGCCGGCGCCGGCGTGACGATGACCGGCACCGCCTGACGCACGCCCGGCACGACGTTGATGCGTGCAACCCCGGCCGCTGCGCGCGGATTCGCGTTCACCGGCGCGGGAATCGTCACGACGCCGTTCGCGTCGGGCTTGAAGCTGGTGCGGATCATCGCCGGCGCGGCAGGCGGTTCACCCGCGCCCGGAATCACGATCGAGCCGCTCGCATTGGCCGCGCGCGTGAATGGATCGGCGTCGCGTGCGACCGGGCCCGGCGTCATCGACTGCGCGGCGGCGGCGGCCAGGGTCGCGGTGGAACTCGCGCGCTTCGCGGGCGCCGCGGCTTGCATATGTTCGGCCAGATCGGCGAGCGCAGCGGGATTCTTCTCGCCCGGCCCGGGAATTACGATCGGGCCACCGGCGTCCTCAGCCTGTGCGGCGTTCGACAGCAGCAAGGCGCCGGCCGTCGCGCATAACGTCGAACTTACAACTAGCCGTGCTACCAGGCGCGCAGCAAGCCGCAGCGCGCCCGCACCCACGCGATGCGCCGCCGCCGCGCGGCTTGCGCGGTGCGTCAGATCGAAAGTGGGCTGGTCCATCGCGTTTCTCCATCGAATGCATCAGTACGCTTTGCATTCTAGTGAGCGCCCTCATTGCGCAAACGTTGAATAGAAGCCCCCTTTCCCGGTTATTCGTCCGATTGCCGCTTGCGTTCGGCCCATAAGATGGACCTCATGCAAAAAGGTCTTCCCGGCCGATGTGGTCCTCGCGCGAGGCACAACCAGGCACAAGCGGGAAGCCTCGGGAACGTTCTCCGGAGATTTCTATGCTGGACAAACTCGATGCCGAATTCGCCTTTGGCCGTCAGGCGCTCGATGTACGCGCTTACCGCCAGGAGCTGTTGTCTTCGAATATCGCCAACGCCGATACCCCAGGGTACAAGGCGCGCGATGTCGATTTCGCTTCGTCGCTGGCCGGCGCGCTGAAAAAGAGCGGCGGCGCGGCAGGCCAGGGCGCGTCGAACGGTTCGACGCTGGCCATGACGCAACCGGCGGGCGTGACGAGCGGCATGTCGATGGTCTCGACCGCGCCGGGCCATATGGCCGGCAAGACGACGCTCACGCCGACCGGCGGCTCGCCTGACGACTACGGCAATCTGCAATACCGCATTCCGGCGCAACCCGCTCTCGACGGCAACACGGTCGACATCGATACCGAGCGGGTGCAGTTCGCCGACAACACGCTGCATTTCGAATCGGGCATGACGGTGCTGTCGAGTCAGATCAAAACGATGCTGGCGGCGATCCAGTCGGGCTCGTAAGTCAGCGCAATGCGCTGCTGCAAGGCGGCTGCAAGACAGCCAGGGCAGCGAAGGCAGTGACGCAGGAACAATCGCTACGGGATTTAACGTAAGCCGGGTCGAACCGGCAAAAGAGGTCGGGAAACCATGCCATCCCTGATGAATATTTTTGGTGTTGCAGGCTCCGCGATGTCGGCGCAGTCGCAACGGCTCAACGTGACGGCGTCCAACCTCGCCAACGCGGACAGTACGACCGGCCCGGACGGCCAGCCGTACAAAGCCAAGCAGGTCGTGTTCGCGGTGAACCCGATCGGCGGCGCGCGTTCGGGCTCCGGTCAGCAGATCGGCGGCGTGCAGGTCACCGGCGTGGTCGACGACCCGACGCCGATGAAGACGGCCTACGACCCCGGCAATCCGGCGGCCAACCCGGACGGCTATGTCATGCTGCCCAACGTCGACCCGGTGCAGGAAATGGTCAACATGATCTCGGCCTCGCGCTCGTACCAGGCCAACGTCGAAACCCTGAACACCGCCAAAACGCTGATGCTGAAAACGCTCACGATCGGAACCTGAGGAGAGCTCCTTGACCACCAATACCACCATCGGCAGCAACGGCACGAACGTGTCGCAGACGCTGCTCGATACGATGAACGGCACGAGCAGCGCATCGAGCGCGAGCAGTTCCACGAGCTCGACCGGCAGCACGTCCGGCACGTCGGCGACCGATCTGCAGAACACCTTTCTGCAACTGCTCGTCGCGCAACTGAAGAATCAGGATCCGACCAATCCGATGGACAGCTCGCAGATGACCTCGCAGCTGGCGCAGATCAACACGGTGTCGGGCATCAGCCAGCTGAACACGACGCTCACCTCGCTGTCGACGCAACTGTCGGCCGGCCAGCAGTCGCAAGCGGCGCTGCTGATTGGCTCGACCGTGCTCGCGCCGGGCAACTCGGTGACGGTCGCGAGCGGCAAGGCCAGCTCGTTCGGCGTGCAGCTCGCCAACTCCGTGGGCGACCTGCAGGTGGTCGTGAAGAACTCGGCGGGCACGATCGTCAACACGATCGACCTCGGCAAGCAGTCGGCCGGCACGGTTCCGGTGGGCTGGACGCCGACCGACTCGGCCGGCAACACGCTGCCCGACGGCACCTACACGATCAGCGCGGTCGGCACGATCAACGGCCAGCAGGCCACGGCTACCACGCTTGCTGGCGCGACGGTGCAAAGCGTCGTCATGCAAAGCAGCGGCACGCCGGGCCTCGTGCTGTCGAACGGTACGACCGTCGGGCTGACCGGCGTCGCCGCCATCCTCTGATTCAGATTCAGTCAGTTACGACCTTCCAGATACGGAGACCGTCATGGGTTACCAAACAGGTTTGAGTGGTCTTGCGGCATCGTCGAGCGATCTCGACGTGATCGGCAACAACATCGCCAACGCGAATACGGTCGGCTTCAAGAGCGGCGCTGCGCAATTCGCGGACATGTACGCCAATTCGGTGGCGACCGCGGTGAACAACCAGGTCGGCATCGGCACGAAGCTCGCCGAAGTGCAGCAGCAGTTCGCGCAAGGCACGATCACCAGCACCAATCAGGCGCTCGACGTCGCGATCAACGGCAATGGCTTCTTCCAGCTGTCGAACAACGGTTCGCTGGTCTACTCGCGCAACGGTGTGTTCCAGCTCGACAAGAACGGCTTCATCACCAACGCGCAAGGCCTGCAACTGATGGGCTACGCCGCGAACAGCTCGGGCGTCATCAACACCGCGCAAACCGTGCCGCTCTCCGTGCCGACCGCGAACATCGCGCCGCAAGCGACCACCAAGATCGTCGCCGGCCTGAACCTGAACGCACAGGACGCACTGATGCTCGGCACGCCGACGGTGACGGCAGGCGGTACCAACACCGGTACGACCACGACCACCGGCGCGACCATCACGAACACCGCCTCGGGCACGAACAACGACAACTACACTGTCACATTCACAAGCCCGACGACCTACACGGTCACCGACAACACGCTCGGCACGACGACCGCCGCCGCGACGTACACGGCCGGCACCGCGATCCAGCTCGGCAACGGCCAGACCATCACGTTCAACGGCGTGCCGGTAGCTAGCGACAGCTACACGATCGCGCCGACGCCGATCGCGTTCAACCAGAACAGCTCGTCGACCTACAACTACTCGACCAGCACAACGGTCTACGATTCGCTCGGCGGCTCGCAGACGGTCAACATGTATTTCGCCAAGACCTCGGCCGGCACATGGAACGTGTATGCCGGCACCTCGACGGGCACGGCGTCGCTGATCGGCCATGCAAACTTCAATTCGTCGGGCACGCTACTCGGCACCACCGACACTACCGGCACCGCCACCACCACGCCGTTCGCGTTCAACTTCAGCATTCCGACCACCGACGGTTCGTCGACACCGCAGAATCTGACGCTGAACATCGCCGGCACGACGCAGTTCGGCGGCAAGGACGGCGTGAACTCACTGCAGCCCGACGGCTACGCGGCCGGCACGCTGACGAGCTTCACGATCGGCGCCGACGGCACGCTGACCGGCAACTACTCGAACCAGCAAACCGCGGCGCTCGGCCAGATCGCGCTGGCGAACTTCTCGAATCAGAACGGTCTCGTGAACCTCGGTAACAACGAGTTCCAGCAGACCTCCCAATCGGGCGTCGCGCAGATCTCCGTGCCGGGCGCGACCAACCACGGCACGCTGCAAGGCGGCGCGGTGGAAAACTCGAACGTCGACCTGACGAGCGAACTGGTGAACCTGATCACCGCGCAACGCAACTATCAGGCGAACGCGCAGACGATCAAAACCCAGCAGGCCGTCGACCAAACCCTGATCAACCTGTAAGCGACCGGGACGCACCCATCATGGATCGGCTGATCTACACCGCGATGTCGGGCAGCACACAAGCGCTCGAGCAGCAGGCTATCGTTGCCAACAACCTGGCGAATGCGTCGACCACCGGCTTTCGCGCGCAGCTGGCGACGTTCCGCGCCGTGCCGATGGCGTTCGGCGACGGCAGTTCGATCAACGACAACACCACGCGCACCTTCGTGCTGTCGTCGACGCCGGGGGCCGACTACACACCGGGGCCGATCCAGCAGACCGGCAACCCGCTCGACGTCGCCATTCAGGGACCGGGCTGGCTGGCAGTGCAAACCGCCGACGGCAACGAGGCTTACACGCGCGCCGGCAATCTGCACATCGACGAGAACGGCCAGCTGGTGAACGCCACCAACCAGACGGTGCTCGGCAACGGCGGGCCGGTGTCGGTGCCGCCGGGTGCGCAAATCACCATCGGCAAGGACGGCACGGTGTCGGCATTGACGCCGGGCGATCCGCCCACCGCGGTGGTGACGGTCGATCAGCTGAAGCTGGTGAATCCGGATCCGCAAACCATGACGCGCGGCGACGACGGTCTGTTTCGCACCGCCGACGGCAATCCTGCCGACGCCGATCCGGCCGTCACGCTGGCGCCGGCGTCGCTTGAAGGCAGCAACGTGAATCCGGTCAGCGCGATGGTCTCGATGATCACCAACGCACGGCAGTTCCAGATGCAGACCAAGCTGCTGGAAAGCGCCGACAAGAACGACCAGTCCGCCAACCAGCTGCTCAGCTTTAGCTAACGGGTTGCCCCGGGGGTCGCCCCGACATCCAGGAGAAGAATTGTGAATCGCTCGCTCTACATCGCCGCTACCGGCATGAATGCGCAACAGGCGCAGATGGACGTGATCTCGAACAACCTCGCTAACGTCAGCACCAACGGCTTCAAGGGCTCGCGCGCGGTATTCGAGGATCTGCTGTACCAGACCATCCGCCAGCCCGGCGCGAACTCGACGCAGCAAACCGAACTGCCGTCCGGCATCCAGCTCGGCACCGGCGTGCAGCAGGTCGCCACCGAGCGTCTGTACACGCAGGGCAACCTGCAGCAAACCGGCAACTCGAAAGACGTCGCCATCAACGGCCAGGGATTCTTCCAGGTGCAGATGCCCGACGGCACGACCGCTTACACCCGCGACGGTTCGTTCCAGACCAACGCGCAGGGCCAGCTCGTCACGTCGAGCGGCTACCAGGTGATCCCGGCGATCACGGTCCCGACCAACGCGACCTCGTTGACGATCGGCAGCGACGGTGTGGTGTCGATCACCGTGGCCGGTTCGACCAACAGCCAGCAGCTCGGCTCGATGCAGCTCGCCACCTTCATCAACCCGGCCGGTCTGGACGCGAAGGGCGAAAACCTGTTTTCCGAAACCGCTTCGTCGGGCGCGCCGAACATCGCGCAACCGGGCCTGAACGGCGCCGGCACACTGAATCAGGGTTACGTGGAAGCATCGAACGTGAACGTGGTGCAGGAACTGGTGAACATGATCCAGACGCAGCGCGCGTACGAAATCAACAGCAAGGCCGTGACAACCTCCGACCAGATGCTGCAGACCCTCAGCCAGATGCAGGTTTGAGGGACTGGGAATTAACAGGCGGTAATCAAGATGTCGCACTTCACTCGTAATCCGGTTCATTCGCGCACTGCCGTAGCGCTCGTGCAGCTAACGCTGCTCATGGCGCTCGGCGGTTGCGGCCTCGTGCCGAAGCAGCCGATCACCCAGCAGCCGATGACGGCCATGCCGCCGATTCCGCCCGCGGCGCAATCGCCGGGCTCGATCTTCAACCCGGGTTACGCGGGCCGGCCGCTGTTCGAAGACCAGCGGCCGCGCAATGTCGGCGACATTCTGACGATCGTGATCCAGGAAAACGTCAACGCGACGAAGTCCTCGGGCGCCGCGACCAACCGCAACGGCTCCACCAACTTCGACGTGCCGACCGCTGGCTTTCTCAGTGGCTTCTTCGGCAAGGTCAACCTGAACGCGACTGGCGCCAACAAGTTTACGGCGACCGGCGGCGCGAACGCGTCGAATACGTTCAACGGCACGATCACCGTGACGGTGACAGGCGTGCTGCCGAACGGCAACCTGATGGTGAGCGGCGAGAAGCAGATGCTGATCAACCAGGGTAACGAGTTCGTGCGCTTTTCCGGTGTGGTGAATCCGAACACGATTTCGAACCTGAACGCCGTGTACTCGACCCAGGTGGCCGACGCGAAAATCGAATATTCCGCGAAGGGTTATATCGACGAATCCGAGAACATGGGCTGGCTGCAGCGCTTCTTCCTCAACGTGTCGCCGTGGTGATCATGCGTACCGTCTTCTCCCGCTCCCGCCGCCTCGCGCGTTTCGGCCATTTCGGCCGCGCGCTGGCCTTCATCGCGCTCGTCTGCGCGGCGCTGCCGGCGGCGACGCTCGCCCACGCCGAGCGTCTGAAGGACCTCGTGCAGATCCAGGGCGTGCGCGACAACCCGCTGATCGGCTACGGCCTCGTGGTCGGTCTCGACGGCACGGGCGACCAGACCACGCAAACGCCATTCACCACGCAGACGCTCGCCAACATGCTGGCGAACCTCGGCATTTCGATCAACAACCAGGCTGCCGGGTCGACTAACTCGCAGTCGTCGCTGTCGAACATCCAGTTGAAGAACGTCGCCGCGGTGATGGTGACGGCGGTGCTGCCGCCGTTCGCGCGTCCCGGCGAAGCGATCGACGTTACCGTGTCGTCGCTCGGCAACGCCAAGAGCCTGCGCGGCGGCACGCTGCTGCTTACGCCGCTCAAGGGCGCCGACGGCCAGGTGTACGCGCTCGGCCAGGGCAACCTCGCGGTCGGCGGCGCCGGCGCGAGCGCGAACGGCAGCAAAGTGCAGGTGAACACGCTGGCGGCAGGCCGTATCGCCGGCGGCGCGATCGTCGAACGCGCGGTGCCGACCTCGGTGTCGCAAGCGGGCACCATGCAGCTCGAACTGAATGAAATGGATTACGACACCACGCAACGGGTGGTGGCGGCGGTCAACAACGCGTTCGGCGGCGGCACCGCCATGGCGCTCGACGGCCGCACGATTCAACTGCGTGCGCCGGCCGATCCGGAGCAGCAGGTCGCCTTCATGGCGCAATTGCAGAACCTCGATGTGAAGCCGGCGCAAGCCGCCGCGAAGGTGATCCTGAACGCGCGCACCGGCTCGATCGTGATGAACCAGATGGTCACGCTGCAAAACTGCGCGGTGGCGCACGGCAATCTGTCGGTGGTGATCAATACGCAGCCGGTGGTGAGCCAGCCGGGCGCATTCTCGAACGGCCAGACGGTGGTGGCCAAGCAGTCGCAGATTCAGATGAAGCAGGACAACGGCGCACTGAAGATGGTGACCGCCGGCGCTAACCTCGCCGATGTGGTGAAGGCGCTCAACGCACTGGGTGCGACGCCCGCGGATCTGATGTCGATCCTGCAGGCCATGAAAGCGGCGGGCTCTTTGCGCGCCGACCTGGAAATCATCTAAGGAAGACACAAGATGAATTCGGATACGACCAATTCCGCGAACGCGGCCAATGACCTGACTCAGCGCTTTGCGCTCGACGTGCAGGGTTTCGCGAAGCTGAGCGCGCAGGCCAAGGCTTCGCCGCAAGCCGGCATGAAGATGGCCGCGCAGCAGTTCGACGCGGTGTTCACGCAGATGATGCTCAAGAGCATGCGCGATGCGACGCCGCAGGACGGCCCGTTCGATTCGCACGACAGCGCCACCTTCACGTCGATGATGGATCAGCAGTTGTCGCAGCAGATGTCGCAGAAGGGCATCGGCGTGGCCGATGCGATGCTCAAGCAGATGATGCGCAATCAGGGCATGCAGGTGAGCGGCGGCGCGGCCGGCATGAGCGGCCTGGCCGGCGGCAGCGGCGGCGATGAAGGCCAGACCGCCGCGCTGAACGCGCTCGCCAAGGCTTACGGCAACGCGCAGGCCAACGGCCAGCTGGCGATGGGCAAGGGCTACTCGGCCAACAGCGCGCTGACCCCGCCGTTGCGCGGCGACGGCAGCTCGCCGAAGGTCGACGCGTTCGTCGACAAGCTGGCCGCGCCCGCGCAGGCCGCCAGCGCGGCGACCGGTATTCCGGCGCGCTTCATCATCGGCCAGGCCGCGCTCGAATCGGGCTGGGGCAAGAGCGAGATCAAGAAGGCCGACGGGACGAGCAGCCATAACGTGTTCGGCATCAAGGCGTCGAAGGACTGGACCGGCAAGACCGTCTCGACCGTCACGACGGAATATGTGAACGGCAAGCCGCAGCGCACCGTCGAGAAATTCCGCGCATACGACTCGTATCAGGAAGCGATGACCGACTATGCGAGTCTGCTCAAGGGCAATCCGCGTTATGCGCAGGTCATCAATTCTTCGCACGACGTGAACGGCTTTGCCAACGGCATGCAGCGCGCGGGTTACGCGACCGATCCGCATTACGCGAAAAAACTGATGTCCATCATGCAGAAAATGGCCTGAGCCGCCGTTAATTCAGATTTTGATGCGCCCGGTTTTCACTGGATGCCTATCGGCGTTTTAACGTTTGCGGCAAATATTTCATTACCGGCCCCTAAATTTTGGCCGGGCGCTGCCGCTAATGAGTTAGACCCGATACCGGAAGGCGTTGTAATGTCCGGTTGAATGCGTGTGCCGCGGCCTTAATGAAGACCGCGCGAAAGCCCCGGCAGGAGCCTTGGGCACGCGCCCGCAAGAACAAGCATACCGGCAAGCCCATGGATACTAACCAGTCGAACGGCCAGATCGAAGCGCCCGGCCAGCCGCACGCCGCGCCAGACGAAAGCGAGAGCGCTCACGATTTCGGCCGTCGCAATCCGCTGGAGATCGGCGTTCAGTTACGCAATCTCGTCAATCGCGGCGATTTCCTCACCGTTCAATACGCCGGCGGCCAGCTCGTCACGCGGCTACTCGACGTCGACGTGCGCGGCCGCACGTTCACTTTCGATTGGGGCGCGTTGTCGGAGCAGAACAAAGGCTTGCTGGCGGCGCCGCGTTGCCAGTTCCACGCGTCGCCGGACGGCGTGCGCGTCGAGTTTGCCACCGGCACGCCGCGCGAAACCCGTTACGAGGGACTGCCCGCATTCGAGGCGGACTTCCCGGACGTGCTGTTCTACGTGCAGCGCCGCGAATATTTCCGCGTCGATGCGCCGATTCTCGAACCGTATATGTGCAGTGGCCGCTTGCCCGAAGGCGATACGTTCCGCTTCGAAGTGCACGACCTCTCGCTCGGCGGCGTCGGCATGCGCACCGCGGATGTGCGCGTGGCCGAACTGCCGATGGGCACCAGGCTGCAAGACTGCGAACTGTCGCTCGGCGCGCTCGGCCGCCTGTCGCTCGATCTGCAACTGGTGTCGCACCGCTCGACCGCATTGCCGAACGGCACGCAGCGCTATCAACTCGGCTTCCGTTTTCTGACGCTGCCCGGCAGCGCCGAAAACACGCTGCAGCGGCTGATCACGCAACTCGAAATGAAGCGCCGCTCGCTGGTGCGTTGAGCGAAACGGCCCTCAATTTTTCTCCGCGGGGGCCGTTAAACAGGATGTTCAAGTAACGCGGCGGCAGGTGTCCGATGTCGCCCTTCAGGATGACGCATGTCGAGCTCCCTCATCAATCTCGGCCTCAGTGGACTGAACGCAGCCCAGTGGGGACTCACGACGACCGGTCAGAACATCAGCAACGCCTCGACGCCGGGCTATACGATTGAAACCCCCGTCTACGCCGAAACCGGCGGCCAGTACACCGGCTCGGGTTATCTGCCGCAGGGCGTCTCGACCGTCACCGTGACACGCCAGTACAGCCAGTATCTGACCACTGAACTCAACAATGCGCAGTCGTCGGGCAGTTCGCTGTCGACCTACAACACGCTGATTTCGCAGCTGAACAATCTGATCGGCAGCCCGACCTCCGGCATTGCGAGCGCGATCACCAGCTATTTCACCGGCTTGCAGAACGTCTCGAACGACGCCTCCAGTCTGGCCACCCGCCAGACCGCGATGAGCGGTGCGCAGACGCTCGCCAACCAGATCAACGCCGCGGGCCAGCAGTACGACGCGCTGCGCCAGAGCGTCAACACCCAGCTCACCAATACCGTTTCGCAGATCAACAGCTACACGCAGCAGATCGCCCAGCTGAACGGCCAGATCTCCGCGGCCAGCACGCAAGGGCAACCGCCGAATCAGCTGCTGGATCAGCGCGATCTCGCCGTGTCGAATCTGTCGCAACTGGTCGGCGTGCAGGTCGTGAACAGCAATGGCAGCTACAGCGTGTTCATGGGCAACGGCCAGCCGCTGGTCTCGGGCGGCAACAGCTACAACCTGGGCACGGCGCCTTCGACGGGCGACACCAGCGAACTGTCGGTGCAATACCTCGGCCAGGCCGGCGCGAATCCGGCGGCGGTGCCGCAAAACCTGCCCGACAGCAAGATCACAGGCGGCACGCTCGGCGGCCTCGTCGCATTCCGCAGCCAGACGCTCGATCCGGGCGAAGCGCAACTTGGCGCGATTGCAGTGAGCTTCGCTTCGCAAGTGAACGCGCAGAACTCGCTCGGTATCACGCTCGCCGGCGCCAAGGGCGGTGCGCTGTTCTCGGTGGGCGGCCCGACCGTCTACGCGAACACGCAGAACACCGGCAACGCGTCGCTGAACGTCTCGTTCGCGAATACCGCGCAGCCGACGACCGGCGACTACACACTCGCCTACAACGGCACCACCTACACGCTCACCGACAATTCGACCGGCAGCGTGCTCGGCTCGGCCACCAACCTGACCCAGCCGATCAACGGCCTGCAGTTTTCGACCACCGGCACGATGAACGCCGGCGACTCGTTCACGGTCGAACCGACCCGCGGCGCGCTGAACAGCTTCGCCACCGCGACCACGGACGCTTCGGCGATCGCCGCCGCGGCACCGGTGCTCGGCGCGGCCGCGTCGACCAACACCGGCACCGGCACGATCACGCAGGGCACGGTGACGGCCGGCTACACGATGCCGAACGCGACCACCACGCTGACGTACGACGGCACGGGTCTGTCGGGCTTCCCGGCGGGCTCGACGGTGACGGTGGCAGGCTCGCCCGCCACCACCTACCCGATCGCCAGCGCGGCGACCGTGGTGCCGTATTCGTCGAGCACGGGCGCGGCGCTGACGATCAATAACGCGACCGCCGGCCAGATGAACAACGTGTCGGTGACGATCAGCGGCGCACCGGCCGCCGGCGACAAGTTCACCATCGGCCCGAACACCGGCGCGACCAACGACGGCCGCAATGCGCTGGCCCTGTCGAACCTGTCCACCGCGAAGGCGCTGGCGGGCGGCACGGTCACGCTGACGGGCGCGTATGCGAACTACGTCAACCAGATCGGCAACCAGACCAATCAGATCCAGACTTCGAGCACGGCCCAGACCTCGCTGGTGACGCAGATCACCACCGCGCAGCAATCGGTTTCGGGCGTGAACATCAACGAGGAAGCAGCCAATCTGCTTCAGTATCAGCAGCTCTATCAGGCCAACAGCAAGGTCATCCAGACCGCGCAGACCCTGTTCCAGACGTTGCTTGGCATCTTCCAGTGAGGCGTTGAACATGCGCATCTCCAGCACGCAGTACTTCAGCATGAACGTCGCGACGATGAGCGATCAGCAAGCTCAGTTGTCGCAGTTGTACGCGGAGATTTCGAGCGGCGTGAGCCTTTCCACGCCGTCGGACAATCCGCTCGGCGCGGCGCAGGCAGTGCAACTGAGCTCGACGGCGACGACCCTCGCGCAGTACACGAGCAACCAGAGCACCGCGCTCGCCTCGCTGCAACAGGAAGACTCCACGCTCGGCAGCGTCAACACCGTGCTGCAAAGCATTCACACGCTGGTGCTGCGCGCGGGCGACGGCTCGCTGAACGACGGCGACCGCGGCTCGCTCGCGACACAGCTGCAGAGCATGCGCAGCCAGTTGATCACGCTCGCCAATTCCACCGACCCGCAGGGCAATTACCTGTTCGCCGGCTATCAGGGCACCGCGCAGCCGTACACCACCAATTCGTCCGGCGTCGTGACCTATTCGGGCGACACCGGCACGCCGGCCGTGCAGATCACCGATTCGCGCACCATCCAGACGGCCGACAACGGCCTCTCGATCTTCGGCAGCGTGGCGTCGATCGGCACCAGCGCGGTCCCGGCCGCGGCCACGGGCAACGGCGGCACCGGCGTGATCAGCGGCGTGAGCCTGACGAACCCGACCGATCCGACCAACGCCTACACATACTCGATCGCTTTCGCGGGCGCAGGCGCGGCGACCACCTACACGGTGACTTCGACCGATCCGGCAACCGGCACGGTCACGACGGGCACGCCGCAGACTTTCACGTCGGGCTCGGCGATCACGCTCGGCGGCCAGTCGGTGACGATCACCGGCGCGCCGAACGCGGGCGACAGTTTCACCGTGACGCCGGCCACGCAAGGCAGCACGGACGTGTTCGCGAATCTGAGCCAGTTGATCGCGACGCTGCAATCGCCGGTCGCGGGCGCAGCCGCGACGGCCAGTTTCCAGAGCGCGCTGACCACCAGCATGACCCAACTCGAAAACACGATGAACAACGTCGTGACGGCCCAGGCCGCGGTGGGTGGCCGTGAGCAGGAAGTGCAGGCGTTGCAGACGGTCACGCAGACCAACACGTTGCAGACCGCGAGCAACCTGTCGGATCTGACTTCGACCGACCTGACCAAGACGATCAGCAAGTACACGATGACGCAAGCCTCGCTGCAAGCGGCGCAACAGGCGTTTGTGAAGGTGCAGAGCATGTCGCTGTTCCAGTACCTGAACTAAGCGGGCTGGAGGCGATATGAAGAAGGGCGGAACCGGCGTGAGCCGGTTCCGCCCTTCTTTGTTTCGGCGGCAAAGAAAGTGAGTGCCCCCTGCCCCGCACAGGGGCGTGGCGGCAGGCAATCCCGCGCCTGAAAGGCAAAAACAAGAGATAGCCCGCATTAACCCTTCTTTTCGACCCATCGCGCCGCAGGCAAATCAACAACAATCACCATCACCAGCACTAAAGGCAAGCAAAGCACACCTCATGGCAACCACGACTGCAAACCAGCAAGCCGCGCCCGCCTCCCCGGGCCCCTTGAAGCGCATCATCCTGATCGTCCTCATCGCGATCGTCGCCGCAGGTGCAGCCGGCGCGGGTGTGTGGTTCTTCATGTCCAAACGCGCCCCGGCCTCCGCCTCAGCGGAAACAGCCAGCGCGCCGGCGCCATTGCCGGCGCCCCTCTTCTTCCCGCTTGAATCGATGACGGTCAACCTCCAATCGGACGACGGTCAGCAACACTTCCTGCGTATCGGCCTCACGCTCAAACTGGGCGACCCGAAAACCCAGCAGGAACTCACCGACCATATGCCGGAAGTGCGCAGCCGCATCCTGCTCGCGCTGTCGAACAAACACCCGGAGGAACTCGCGCCGCTCGACGGCAAACGCGCGCTGGCCACCGAACTCCGAACCCTGATCGAACAGCCGACCGAAAAGGGCGCCGCGCCGATCCACGTCCAGGACGTGCTGTTCACCGAATTCGTCGTGCAGTGACGTCCGCAGTGACGTTATTTAGCGCTGCCATCATCAACCGCCACGGGACGCACGAGGAATAAGGAATGGGCCACGAAGAGTTCATGTCCCAGGAGGAGGTCGATGCCCTCCTCAAGGGCGTAACCGGCGAGTCCGACTCGGTCGCCGAGCAGACCGATCGCACGGGCGTCCGCCCGTACAACATCGCGACGCAGGAACGCATCGTCCGTGGCCGGATGCCCGGCCTCGAAATCATCAACGACCGCTTCGCGCGTCTGTTGCGCGTCGGTATCTTCAACTTCATGCGGCGCTCGGCGGAAATCTCCGTCGGTCCGGTGAAAGTGCAGAAGTACAGCGAGTTCACCCGCAACCTGCCGATCCCGACCAACCTGAACCTGGTCCACGTGAAGCCGTTGCGCGGCACGTCGCTGTTCGTGTTCGACCCGAACCTGGTGTTCTTCGTGGTCGATAACGTGTTCGGCGGCGATGGGCGCTTCCATACCCGCGTCGAAGGCCGCGATTTCACGCAGACCGAGCAGCGCATCATCATGAAGCTGCTCAATCTCACGTTCGAGCATTACGCGACGTCGTGGAAGAGCGTGCGCCCGCTGCAGTTCGAATTCGTGCGCTCGGAAATGCACACGCAGTTCGCCAACGTCGCGACACCGAACGAAATCGTCATCGTTACGCAGTTCTCGATCGAGTTCGGCACCACGGGCGGCACGCTGCACATCTGCATGCCGTATTCGATGATCGAACCGATCCGCGACATCCTGTCGTCGCCGATTCAGGGCGAGGCGCTCGAAGTCGACCGCCGCTGGGTCCGCGTGCTGTCGCAGCAGGTGCAGGCCGCTGAAGTCGAGCTGACCGCCGACCTCGCGCAGGTGCCGGTCACGTTCGAACAGATCCTGAATATGCGCAAAGGCGATGTGCTGCCGATCAACATTCCCGAACACATCACGGCGAAAGTCGACGGCGTGCCGGTGATGGAATGCGGCTACGGAATTTTCAATGGTCAGTACGCGTTGCGGGTCCAGAAGATGATCAGCGCAACCGACACGATGAAGGAAGGTGGATATGAGTGACCTGAAAGCAAAGCCCGAGGCGGAATTGCCGGAAGCCGAACAACTGGCTGTCGCGGCATCCGCCGAGGACGACGCGGCGATGGCCGACTGGGCCAGCGCGCTTGCCGAGCAGAACGACAACACGGAAGTCAGCGCCACCACGGCCGGTGTGTTCCAGCCGCTGTCGAAGGTCGAGCCGACCTCGACGCGCAACGACATCGACATGATCCTGGACATTCCCGTCCAGATGACCGTCGAACTCGGCCGCACCAAGATCGCGATCCGCAACCTGCTGCAACTCGCGCAAGGTTCGGTGGTGGAGCTCGACGGCATGGCCGGCGAACCGATGGACGTGCTGGTCAACGGCTGTCTGATCGCACAGGGTGAAGTCGTGGTCGTCAACGACAAGTTCGGTATTCGTCTGACCGACATCATCACGCCGTCCGAACGCATCCGGAAACTGAATCGATGAAACGCGTTACCGGTCGCGCCGCGCTGCATGCGTCGCGCCATGTTCTCCAGCGCGCCGCGCTCACAGCGGCGGCAGCAGCCACTTCGGCGTTAATGGTCACGCTGACGCTCGCACCGTCGGCCGCGCACGCCGCCGACATGAACGCGGTCAACAACGCCGCGAAAATCGCTTCGGGTGTCGGTGCCGGCACGGCCGTTCCGGCGCTCGGCGTCGGCGCGGTGCTGCAAACGGTCGTCGGCCTGCTGGTGGTGATCGGTCTGGTATTCGCCTGTGCGTGGCTCGCGCGGCGCTTCGGCTTGCAGCCGGCGAAGCGCGGCGGCCTGGTGAAGACGATCGGCGGCGCCTCGCTCGGCGGCAAGGAGCGGGTCGCGGTGGTCGAGATCGGCGATACCTGGCTGGTGCTCGGCACGGCGCCCGGCAATGTGCGCCTGCTGCATACGATGCCGGCCGGTTCGGCCGCGGTCGATGCGGTTGCAGGCACGGGCGCGGGCACGGGCACGGGCACGGATACGGGACCGCAAGCGCCCGCCGCCAGCGCACGCGCGCCGTTGCCCGGCACGTTCGGCCAACGCTTTCGCGACGCTTTGAAAGGCGAAGTGGGCAAACGTTTCAAAGCACTCAACGGCGCCAACGCTATCAACGGTATCAACAGGCAAGGCAGCGGGGACCGGTAATGCAGTCCAGTCTTCAATCAGCGCATCGCGCGCCGTCCATTCGCATGTCTTGTGCCGCTTCGAAAGTTGTCCCTGGGCTGCGCCGTATCGCACCGGTGCTGCGCCGTATCGCACCTCTCGCACTGCCGGCGCTGATGCTCGCGCTGCCGACGCTGTCGTTCGCGCAAACCGCCGGCCTGCCGGCCTTCAACACGAGCCCGGGCCCGAACGGCGGCACCACGTACTCGCTGAGCGTGCAGACGATGCTGCTGCTCACGATGCTGTCGTTCCTGCCGGCGATGGTGTTGATGATGACGAGCTTCACGCGCATCATCATCGTATTGTCGCTGCTGCGCCAGGCGCTCGGCACGACCACCACGCCGCCCAACCAGGTGCTGGTCGGTCTGGCGCTGTTCCTCACACTGTTCGTGATGTCGCCGGTGCTCGACAAGGCCTATACCGACGGCTACAAGCCGTTCTCCGAAGGCTCGATGCCAATGGAGCAGGCGGTCTCGCGCGGCCTCGCGCCGTTCAAGACCTTCATGCTGCGCCAGACCCGCGAAAGCGATCTCGCGCTGTTCGCCCGCATTTCGCACGCCGCGCCGATGCAAGGTCCGGAAGACGTGCCGCTGTCGCTGCTGGTGCCGTCGTTCGTCACCAGCGAATTGAAAACCGGCTTCCAGATCGGCTTCACGATTTTCATCCCGTTCCTCATCATCGACATGGTGGTGGCGAGCGTGCTGATGTCGATGGGGATGATGATGGTGTCGCCCGCCACCATCTCGCTGCCGTTCAAGCTGATGCTGTTCGTGCTGGTCGACGGCTGGCAGTTGCTGCTCGGCTCGCTCGCGCAGAGCTTCGTATAACCGCCCGGCTGAGCCTGGCTTAATCTGGCTTAACTTGGGCTGAACGCGTTCGTTCAACCCTTCACGCTTCCGGTCGAATCGCCATGAATCAAGAATCCGTCATGACGCTGGCGCACCAGGCCATGTATGTCGGCCTGCTGCTCGCCGCGCCGCTCCTGTTGGTCGCGCTGGTGGTCGGTCTGGTGGTCAGCCTGTTCCAGGCCGCCACGCAGATCAACGAAAGCACGCTCTCGTTCATTCCGAAGCTGCTCGCGATTGCCGTCACGATGGTGATCGCCGGCCCGTGGATGCTGACGACCATGCTCGACTATCTGCGCCAGACACTCACCAACATTCCGGCGCTCGTCAACTGAGCGTCGCCCCGGCCTCCCCTCACCGGTCCCCGCCGCGATGTTTTCCGTCACCTACGCGCAACTGAACGCCTGGCTCACCGCGTTCCTGTGGCCGTTCGTGCGGATTCTCGCGCTGGTCGCCACCGCGCCGCTGCTCGGCAACCGTTCGCTGCCGACGCGCGTGAAAGTCGGCCTCGCGGCCTTCATCACGATCATCGTTGCGCCGACGCTCGGCGCACTGCCGCAAGTCACGGTGTTTTCCGCCGAAGGCGTGTGGATCATCGTCAACCAGTTCCTGATCGGCATCGCGCTCGGCATGACGATGCAGATCGTGTTCCAGGCGATCAGCGCCACCGGCGATTTTGTCGGATTGGGCATGGGCCTCGGCTTCGCGACTTTCTTCGATGCGCAGGCCAGCAGTTCGAGCCAGGTGCTGTCGAGCTATATGAACACCATCGCGATGCTGGTGTTTCTGGTGATCGACGGACATCTACAGATGATCAGCGCGTTGCTGACGACGTTCCAGTCGGTGCCGGTGTCGGCGAACATCCTGGGCGCACCCGGCTGGCGCACGCTGGCAGGCTTCGGCGGCACGATCTTTTCGGCCGGTTTGCTGTTGTCGCTGCCGGTGGTCGCAGCCCTCCTGATCACCAACCTCGCGCTCGGCATTCTCAACCGCGCCGCGCCGCAAATCGGCGTGTTCCAGATCGGTTTTCCGCTCACGATGCTGATCGGCATGCTGCTGTTGCAGCTGATGATTCCGAACATGATTCCGTTCTTCACGCGCATGTTCGACATCGGCATCGATCAGATGGGGCGCGTCGCGGCGGGTTTGAAGTAGCGCATTGCTCCGCGCCGGCGCACGGACATAAACCGCCGCAAAGACAAAAAAACATCAAGCAAAAGTATCAACCAACCCCACAGCCCGCCGCACGGCAACATTAGCAACAGACGCAACAGAAGAATCCCCAGCGCCGCCGGCAAAAGAACCCGCACCCTTCCCGCCGGATCGGCCAGAATCCGCACTCTGCTGCTGCCCACTGCCCTGACGGGCAAAACCGTCACTAACACTAGCGCTACCAAGCCCAATGCCATTGGACTGCATCGCTTCGCGAAGCTTCGGCAGGGCTACCTCGACAGCCTCCCGCACCTGCTGATGCTGGGAAACAAACAGCGCATGCGCATGGTTATCGGCAACCTGCAACACGACCTGCAACGGTCCCAAATCCTTCGGATTCAAAGTCAGCTCGGCGCTTTGCGAATGCGCATTCGATAAAAACACCACCTTCTGACTCAGTGCGTCTTCCCAGTCAGTCGTGCCCACATGCGGCGCCAACGTATTCGCGACCTCGGCCGCGCCAGCATTGCCAGTCGGCTGCACAGCCGCAGTCGTGCTAGCGGCGCCAGCCGCCGCCTGCGCGGCAGCCAGCGCAGCCGTCGCCGCATCAGCAGCACTCTTGAAGGACGCCGGGTCGTCAGCCTGGACACCGCCGGCAGCCGTCGCCGTCAACGCGTTAGTTGCCATCGTCGCTGCCGCGGACGGATCCGCCACAGTCGTGGCCAACGATGTCAACGAGGTGCCCTTGGCAGCATTCGATCCCTTGCCGTCGCCGAACAAACCGGCTCCCAGCGTCTTGCCGCTTGCCGCGGCGCTCAATCCGCTACTCGCATCGCCAGCGAGACCGCTTGCGCCGTTCGACGCACTCGACACGTTCGCCGCCGCGCCGCTCGCCAGCGCCTGGGCCTGTGCCGGAACAGCGCCCAGGGCGTCCGCCAGCGCGGCCAACGCCGCCTGCAAAGCGTCCTGCGCCGACTTCGGATCGGTTGCGCCGGTCTTTTTGCCTGAGGTGCCGCCAGTCGTGGTGTCCGTGGTCGCGCCGGCCAGCGAGGTCGCGGCGTCGGTCAACGCAGTGGCAGGGTCGGTAGCGGCCGGGACGGCCGCGCCGTTCGCGTTGGCCTGAGCCTGAGCTTGCGCCTGGGCGGCCGCCGCAGCAGCGGCGCCGGTGTCAGCCGGCGTAGCCGTGCCGCCGGACTTCGCCGGCGTCGCGGCAGTCTTGTCCGTGGCGGCCTGTGGCGTATTGCTGGACGCGGCGGACGACGAGGCACCGGACGATGCCGCGCTCGCCGTGTTGCTGTTGCCCTTGTTGCCGCTTGCGGCGTCCGTACTTTGGGTCGACGGATCGGACGGCGGCGGCGCGTCATGCACGCTCGACGAAGCCGGCGACGACGCCGGCGCCGAGGAAGCCGAAGATGCCGATGCCGGCTTGCTCGCGCTTTGCGCGGCTGCATCGTTTTGCGACACGATGCTTTGCTTGAGGGTCTGCGAGAACGGCTGGGCGTTCGCCGCAGCGGCCATCGCCGCACTGCTGGACGTGCTGCTGGCGGAGCCGAGCAGCGAGCCGATCGGTGAAAGTGCTGACATAGATGATCCTGTCAATCCGTCAAAACGGTGTGTTCGTTCAGCCGAAACTGCGCTCGGGCGCGTCAGATGCCCTCGGCGCGCATCCGCAGTATTCGGGCGGCATGTTCGTCGGCGTCGCGCTGGTCGCGCCGCGCCGTTTGTTTGGCTTCGACAGCTTCGCCGCGCGCCTGCAACACTTCATACGAGCCGAGTTTCTGCTTCTGGCGCTGCCAGTCGGGCTTGGCGGCCTCGACGCGCGCGTTGGCCGTCACCAGCAGGTTGCGTTGCTGTTCGATGGCGGTGTCGAGCGTGTCGATGAACGCCTGGAAATTGCGCATGTTGCCGGCGGGCATGCCCGTTTGGGCGGTCGCCGTGAAGCGCGCGTGATATTCGTCGCGGTACTGCACCAGCGAGTCGAACTGCGCCTGCACGTCGCCGCGTTCGCGCTGCGCGCGGCCGAGGCGCTGAGCGGCGGCGTCCACATCGTCCTTTGCCAGGCCAATGAGCGTCTTGATCGGAAAGTGTTTCGCCATCGTCAGCCTCCTTGGGCAAACAGCGCGTCCAGCATCTCGAGACTCGGTTCAAAGTTTGCGCACTCGCGAAAACCTTGCTGCAAAAATGCTTCCATCCGCGGATACAGCGCGATTGCGCGGTCGAGCAGCGCGTCGCGCCCGCTCGAATAGGCGCCGACATTGATCAGATCGCGGTTGCGCTGATAACGCGACAGCATCTGCTTGAACATACGCGTTTTGTCGAGATGGTTTTCGTCGATCAGCGCGGTCATTGCCCGGCTAATCGACGCTTCGATGTCGATCGCCGGATAGTGGCCGGCCTCGGCCAGCGAGCGCGACAGCACGATATGGCCGTCCAGAATCGCCCGCGCCGAGTCGGCGATCGGATCCTGCTGATCGTCGCCTTCGGTCAACACGGTGTAGAAGGCGGTGATCGAGCCGCCGCCTGCCGGGCCGTTGCCGGTCCGCTCGACCAGCGCCGGCAGCTTGGCGAACACCGAAGGCGGATAGCCCTTGGTGGCGGGCGGCTCGCCCACGGCCAGCGCGATTTCGCGCTGTGCCATCGCGTAGCGGGTCAGCGAATCCATCAGCAGCAGCACGTGCTTGCCCTGATCCCGGAAATATTCGGCCAGCGAGGTCGAGTACGCCGCCGCCTGCATCCGCAACAGCGGCGAAACGTCGGCCGGCGCGGCGACGACGACCGAGCGCGCCAGACCTTCTTCGCCAAGAATCTGTTCGATGAATTCCTTCACTTCACGGCCGCGTTCGCCGATCAGGCCGATCACGATCACTTCGGCGCTGGTGTAGCGTGCCATCGTGCCGAGCAGCACCGATTTACCGACGCCGGAACCGGCGAACAGGCCCATCCGCTGCCCGCGACCCACGGTCAGCAGCGCATTGATCGCGCGCACGCCGACGTCGAGCACCTTGTGAATCGGTTCGCGGTTCAGCGGATTGATCACCGGCGCGGACAGCGGCGCGTCGGCGTGCGCGCCGAGCGGGCCGAGGCCGTCGAGCGGACGGCCCGACGCGTCGAGCACGCGCCCCAGCAATTCCCAGCCGACCGGCAAGCGCTTGGCGCCCGCCATCGGATCGGCGATCGGCGCGCTTTCGAGCGGATAAACCCGCGCGCCGGGCAACAGGCCGATCACTTCGGTGGTCGGCATCAGAAACAGTTTGTCGCCGGAGAAGCCCACCACTTCGGCTTCCGCCATCGGCAGCGAACTGCCGGGCGGCAGTTCGATCATCACCTCGGCGCCCACCGACAGGCGCAGGCCGACGGCTTCGAGCACCAGACCGGCGGCGCGCGTCAGGCGTCCGCAGGCGCGCATCGGTTTGGCGATCGCGTTGCGCGCGCGCAGCGCGTCGAGCCGGCCGCGCCAGGCCTGCATGTGCGGGTTGCTGTCGAGCGCGGGATCGTAGGGGGCGGGGAGGGATGCGGGGCTCGAAGCAACACTTGAAGCAGCTAAAGCGGCAGACTCGCGGCTCGCCGCTGTGCCCGTCGCAGGGTGACCCTGGCCCGGATCGCGCAACACGGCCTCGATGGCCGCGACCGCTGCCGCAGCAGGCGTCACCGCCGCCGGCTGGTCCGCCAGTGCCTCGGCACCGAACGACGCCAACGCAAGCTCGCGTTCGAGCGGCGTCAGATCGCTGGCGCGGATCTCTTCGAGCGTCGGCTTCACCATGTGCTCACCTTGCCGAGCGCGGCGGCAACGCGCTGCCAGCGCGTGTCGATGCCGGCATCCACTTCGCCGCTGCCGGCCTGCGCGCGGCAGCCGCCGCGTTCGACCGACGCATCGGTGCGCACCGTCCAGCCGCGCGTTTGCAGTTCTTCCATCAGATAGGCTTCGACGACCGGCAAGTCGGCCGGACTGACGATCAGCGCCGGCGCGCCGACCAGCGCCGGTTCGGTGGCCAGCACCTCACGCGCGGCGGCGATCAGCGCGGTCGGATCGTGCTGCACGTGCTGGCGCACCACCTGCTGCGCGATGTCCAGCGCCAATCCGACCAGCATCTCCGAGATTGCGCCCTGGGCGCCGTCGAGCGCCGCCTTGAACGTCTCGGCGAGCGCGGCGAGGCGCGCCGCTTCTTCGCGCGCTTCGCTTTGGCCTTGCGCGAAACCCTGCGCGTGACCTTGCTCGTAACCGGCCTGGTAGCCGAGCGCCTGCCCGGCCACGTGACCGGACGCGGTGCCCTGTGCATGCGCGGCCTCGCGCAGACGGTCGAGTTCGGCTTCGAATGCGCCGTCGTCGACTTCGGGTTCGGGCGGCGCGGGCCGCACCGGATCGAACGAGGCCATCTCCCAGCGCTGGTAGGCCGAGAGACTCGCCTTCGCCGCGGAGTTCCGATTAGACATAGGCATCTTCCGCCTTGCCGCCTAGAACAACCTGGCCGCTTTCCGCCAGGTTGCGCACGATTTGCAGGATGCGGCGCTGTTGCGTCTCGACTTCGGACACGCGCACCGGACCGCGCGCGTCGAGGTCTTCGGCGAGCAGTTCGGCGGCACGCTGCGACATGTTCGACAGGAACTTCTGGCGCAGTGCGGGTGGCGCGCCCTTCAGCGAAATGATCAACGCCTCGGATTCGACTTCCTTCAGCAGCAGCTGGATCGCGCGGTCTTCCAGATCGAGCAGGTTCTCGAACACGAACATCTGGTCGATGATCTTCTGCGCCAGTTCCGCGTCGTATTGGCGAACGTTCTCGATGACGCCTTCTTCATGGTTGCTCGACATGAAGTTGAGAATTTCGGCCGCCGTGCGGATGCCGCCCATCGGGCTGCGCTTGAGGTTGTCGCTGCCCGACAGCAGGCCCGTCAGCACGTCGTCGAGTTCGCGCAGCGCGGCGGGCTGGATGCCGTCGAGCGTCGCGATCCGCAGCAGCACGTCGTTACGCAGCCGCTCGGTGAAGCAGGCGACGATTTCCGACGCCTGGTCGCGGTCGAGGTGAACGAGGATCGTCGCGATGATCTGCGGATGCTCGTTCTTGATCAGCTCGGCCACCGCCGCGGAATCCATCCACTTGAGACCTTCGATCCCGCTGGTATCGCTGCCCTGCAGAATCCGGTCGATGATCGCGCCGGCCTTGTCGTCGCCGAGCGCCTTGGTCAACACCGAACGGATGTAGTCGCTCGAATCGAGCGACAGCGCCGTGTGCTTTTCGGCCTCGCGCACGAACTCCTGCAGGACATCGTCGATCTGTTCACGCGTGATGTTCTTCAGCGCGGCCATCGCGACGCCGATCTTCTGGACTTCGCGCGGCCCGAGGAACTTGAACACCTGCGCGGCTTCCTCCTCGCCGATCGACATCAGCAGGAGCGCGCTCTTCATTACGCCTTCAGCGCTCATCGGACACCCAATTTTTCACGACGGTTGCGACGATCTTCGGATCCTGGCGCGCGATGTTGCGCGCGAATTCCAGGTTCCGTTCGTACTTGTGTTTCGAGTTTTCCAGCGCAAGCAACTCGTTGTCGCCTTCCAGTTCGGCGACGTCGGCCGCACCGGCGCGCTCGGCGGCCGGGATGCCGTCCAGCAGGATCGGTTCGTCCGGCGACGGCAGCGCCGCGGCGGCGACCGGCTGCGGCGGCGGGAAAGCGCGGCGCAGCGCCGGCTTCACTATCACGAAGTAGAGGAACAGCGCGACGGCGCCGATTCCGAGGTAGGTCGCGAGCTGCCTGGCGAGCGCGATCATGTCCGGCGTGCGCCACCACGGCAGGTCGGCGCTCGGGTCGAGGTCGGCGCTGAACGCGCTGTTGACCACGTTGACCGAGTCGCCGCGCGCAGCGTCGAAGCCCATCGCGTCCTTCACCAGCTGATTGACCTGCGCGAGCTTGTCGACGGTGACCGGCTGCATCGTCGCGTGGCCCTTGGCGTCCACCACCTTCAGATAGTTGACCACCACCGCCACCGACAGACGCTTGATGCCGCCCATCGGCTGCTCCAGATGCTGCACGGTCTTGTTGAGTTCGTAGTTGGTGGTCGAATCCTTGCGGTCGCTGACCGGCGTGGCGGTCACGCCGCTCGCGCCGTTGCCCGCCGTGATCGGCGCGGAAGCCGGCTGCGGCGGCTGGTTCGACAGCGCGCCGGGCACGCCCGAGGCGGCCGCCTGCGACATTTCGGTGGCGGAGCTCGATTGCTGGCTGCGGATCGCCGCCTGTTGCGGGCTGCCGTTCGGGCCGTAGTTTTCCGAGGTCTGCTCGCTGCGCGAGAAGTCGATATCGGCGCTGACCTGCGAATGCGCATTGCCGGCGCCGAATAGGGGCGCGAGGATCGCGTCGATGCGCTGCTGGGTGTTGCGCTCGATCTGCTGGCGATACTTCAGTTGCGAAGCGTCCAGACCGCTGCCGGAGGACGGGTTCGTCAGCAGGTTGCCGTCCTGGTCGAGGATGGTCACGCCGCGCACCGGCATGTCCGGCACCGCCGAGGACACCATATGGGTGATCGCCAGCACCTGGCCTTCGTCGAGCGCGCGGCCCGGATACAGGTCGACCAGCACCGAGGCGGAGGGCGCTTCCTTGTCGCGCACGAACACGGACGGCTTCGGAATCGCCAGATGCACACGGGCCGACTTCACCGACGAAATCGATTCGATCGTGCGCTGCAGTTCGCCTTCCAGGGCGCGCTGATAGTTGATCTGCTCGGCGAACTGGCTGATGCCGAACTTCTGGTTGTCCATCAGTTCGAAGCCGACCGAGCCGCTCTTCGGCAGGCCTTGCGAAGCCAGCCGCAGACGCATTTCATGCACCTGCTCGGCCGGCACGAGGATCGCGCCGCCGGCGTCGGAGAACTTGTAGGGAATGTTGGCCTGCTGGAGCGCGGTGATGATCGCGCCGCCGTCGCGGTCCGACAGGTTGCTGTAGAGCACCTTGTAATCCGGCGCGCGCGACCACAGGAACAGACCGGCCACGATCGCGACCAGCAGCGCGACGGCAAAAATCAGCGGGGCACGCGGGTTGCCGCGCATTTGCGCGAGGCCCGACAGGCGCTGGCCGAAGTTGCCGCTCATGCCGCCAAGGTTGCCGCCCAAGCCGCCGAGGTCCGCCGCGCCGCCGGGCTGGCCGGCGCCGGGCGCACCGGCGCCCGGCTGCGCGCCGGCGAGGCCCATGCGGACGTCGGGGTTGATCAAAGAGTTGGCTGACGAATCCATGCGTCGGGTATCTCCGGGATGCCTTTGCGTTCTGCCGCCCGGCCGCACCGAGGGTCGGCGGGCGCACGAACAGAGACTTTCACCATTGAAATTATCCGCAGGGGCGCTTAACCCGATTGCTTGAATAGAGCCGGGTTTTCCCCCTAGTTTCGGGGCTTTCCCTAAAGGCCCGCTGCTATGCTTTCGCTCAGATCGGTACGGCTTGGGTGCGCCGATCACCATTCCCCTGGAGAGAACATGACTTTGCCCGTGAACGCGCTCTCGTCGGCGCTGCAACAGATGCAGTCGATGGCGGCGCAAGCGGCCGGCAGCAATCCGGCGGCCGGCGTTACGGCGGCCGGCCAGTCCGGCGCGGCGACGGCCGGCGGTTTCGCCTCGGCGCTGAAGGCTTCGCTGGACAAGATCAGCGGCGATCAGACCAAGGCGATCGGCGAATCGCAGGCGTTCGAGCTGGGCGCGTCGAACGTGTCGCTGAACGACGTGATGGTCGATATGCAGAAGGCCAACGTCGGCTTCCAGTTCGGCCTGCAGGTGCGCAACAAACTGGTCACGGCCTATAACGACATCATGCAAATGTCGGTGTGAGCGCGGCTCGGGCGGCGAGTTCAGGCGGCAAGGCGATTGCGCCCGCCTGTGTCCGCACGCCCGGGCAGCGCCTGGCCCGCGTGGCTCGCCCCATTCGCCCCTTAATCCTCCTTACATCGGCCTAAAGCTTTCCCGCTGCCTATCCGATAACCAGGTACAGGCAGAGATCGGCGCGGCAACGCGCCCGGACGGGCTGCCACGACCAACCGCAATGCAAGACAGGAGGAGCGCCGATGTTTTCCCCAGGACACTCTGGAGCCAATGCGTACGCACGCGTGGGTGTCGAGACAGGGGTGATGGGCGCGAGTCCGCATCGTCTGATCGTGATGTTGTATCAGGGCGCCCGGCAAGCCATCGCGCAAGCGCGCATGTACGTGCAGCAAGGCAATGTGCCGGCGCGCGGAGAAGCGATCGGCAAGGCGATTCAGATCGTCGAAAGCGGGCTGCAGCAGTCGCTCAATATCGAGGCGGGCGGCGAGATTGCGGAGCGGTTGAACGCGCTATACGGCTATATGTCGCGCCGGCTGCTCGAAGCCAACATAAAACAAAGCGAGGCGATGCTGGTCGAGGTCGATGGCCTGCTGGCGACGCTCGAAGAAGCCTGGATCGGGATTGCCCCGGAGATCGCGCGGATGGCTGTCCAGCCGGCCGCGGAAAGCATGAGATGACATCGAACACAGAATATTTCGCCCGCTACGAGGCGATTGCAGCGATTTCCCGCCGCATGCTGACGGCTGCGCGGTGCGCCCTGTGGAGCGATCTGGTACGCCTGCAGGAGGAATACCGGGTTCTGGTCGACGCGTTGCGGGATGCGGAAACCGGCGTCAAGCTGGACGAACCCGAGCGCCTGCGCAAATACGCGCTGATCCGGCAGATCCTCGCGGACGATGCGGCGATCCGCGATCTGGCGAATCCGCGCATGGCCAACCTGTCGGCCCTGTTCGCCGGACGGCAGACTCGCGTGCTCAAGGAACTGTACGGGGCGAACTGAGTTTGCCTGCGGGCAACACGCCGCATGAGTCCGACTGACTGTATTTGAGCGCGTCGCTGCCAATGTGACCAAGGAATCGGTATGAACGGAATCGACGCGGTCGTCACGTCGCTACTTGCGAACCGGGTCGACAGTCTGCTCAATCTCGCGCCGGGCAGTGCGACGGCCTCGCAGACTGGCGCGGCGGGTGTCGATACCGCGCCTGCCACCGCCTCACCCGTCACGACACCCATGCCACCGCCGGCTTCTGCGCAAACCGCGCTGTCCGCCGTCGCGCTGACGCTCAATGCGATCGTGAACTCAGGCGGCGAGGCGACGCCTGCCGTGCTCGGCCAGGCACCGATCTGGCCGGCCGCTCCGGCGCTCGACGTCGAGGCCGGCGCTTTGCCGCTCTTCGATACGGCTGCCACGCCCGCTGCTTCGTCTGCGAATCCGAATACCGCCGGTACCGCGGCTACCGCGTCCACCGCGAACGTGGCAGCGGCGCAGGTGCCGGTCGCCGCGCTGGCGGCCGCGCTCGAACAGACGGTCGGCGACAGCGGTTTGTTCTACGAAGCCCATCTCGCGCAATGGCTGGCCGGCCAGCGCCCGCCCGCCGCTCTCGCCGGCGAGGCGCAAAACAAGCTGGTGGCCGCTGCCGCGCAATTGCCGCTCGACTGGGCGAGCGATGCCGAGCCGTCTTCGTCCGCGAATGCCGCGCCGCGTCAGGGTATGGGCGCGCCGCCCAATGGCGCGTCCGACGGCAACGCCGCCGCACACGCCACGCCGGCGATCCAGACGGCGCAGGCGGCGCGCTTCGTGGCCGGCGAAGTGCTGGCGCACTCGCTTGCCGATCTGAACAGCCAGCCCGCGCACACCTTGCACAGCGCCGCGGCGTCTTTGGCCGACGGCGCGCCGCCGCAAAACGCACAATCGATGGCTGCCGCGGTTCATCCCGCGACGGTTCCTTTAGTGCGTCAGCAACTCGATCTGCTCGCGACCGGGCAGTTTCGCTGGACCGGCGAAGCATGGCCGGGCGCCAAACTCGACTGGACGATCGAGCAGGAAGGCGACGAATGGGATCGCAGCGGCGGCGGCGCGGCGAGCGAGGACGATCAGCCGTGGCGCACGCGTCTGACGTTGTCGCTGCCGACGCTCGGCACCGTCGATGCGGAATTGACGCTGACCGGCACGCGGCTGGTGGCGCGCGTGCAGGCGAGTCCGGGCGGCGCGGCGCGACTGGCGATGCAGGGTGAGAGCTTTCGTCAACGGCTGGCGGCGGCGGGTATCGAACTGAACGGACTGACGATTCGCGAGATCGGCGGCGGCATGCCGGCTACCGCGGCGGGCGCTGCGGTAGCCGGGCAGGCGGCGGCTTCGGCGTACGCGCGCTCGGCTTCGGCGGCATCATCGGCCTCTGCGGCTGACAAGGCGGCGGGGCGCCGCGTGGCCCGTGTTACCCGCCCGGGCGCCGCACCGCTCGACGATTTCGATTGGGATATGTGATGAGCCGCAAACATCGCCGCAGCGCGGCCGCGCTCGTCTACGACGCAAACGGCAGCGACCCCGCGCCGCGCGTGGTCGCCAAAGGCTATGGGCTGCTGGCCGAGATGATCGTGCAGCGCGCCAGGGAGGCGGGGCTGTACGTGCACGAGGCGCCGGAAATGGTGTCGCTCCTGATGCAGGTGGACCTCGATACGCGGATTCCGCCGCAGCTTTATCAGGCGGTGGCGGAGTTACTGGCCTGGCTGCATCGGATGGAAAGCGGCGCGGAGAATGAGCCGGCGGACGGCGGCGCCGATGCCGGCAAGCAGGACGTGACCGACGTGGTCGCCACCGAGATCGGCGGCAGCACATCCACGGGCTGAGCGGGCTGGTTTCGCCGAGTTCACCCAGCGCGGTTCCGGCCAACTCCGCCGCGCGCTGCCGGTCCCGCTCGTCGCCGGCTGCCAGTCGCCCGCCAGCTTTCCCCGGTTGCCAGTCACCCGCTGGCCGTCCCCGGCTGGCCGTCTCCGGTTAGCCGTCCCCTCAGAACCGCATCATCAGCTTCAGCAGCGCATTCACCCGCTTGCCATACGGCGGCGAGATCAGTCCGCGCGCGTTCAGACGCGCCTGCGTCAGCACCGGCTTCATCTTCGAGAAGGTGACGAAGCCTTCGTAGCCGTGATAAGCGCCCATCCCGCTCGCACCGACCCCGCCGAACGGCAGGCTTTCGCACGCCAGATGCATCAGCGTTTCGTTGATCGCCATGCCGCCCGCGATGGTTTCGTGCGTGACGCGCTCGACGGTGGCGGCGGCGTCGGCGTACAGATAGAGCGCGAGCGGCCGAGGCCGCGTGTTGATCCACGCGATCGCGTCGTCGAGCGTGTCGTACGGGACGATCGGCAGCAGCGGCCCGAAGATTTCCTCCTGCATCAGCGCGCTGTCATCCGGTGCGTTGGTGACGGCGATCAGCGGGAAGCGGCGGCTGGCCGGATCGGGCGAGGCGTCGGTCAGCGCGTGGAGTTGCGCGCCGGCGGCCCGCGCTTCGTCAGCGAGGCGTTCCAGGCGCGCGAAATGGCGTGCCGAGATGATCGACGTGTAGTCGCGGTTGTGCGCGAAGTCGGGATACATCTTCGCCATCCGCACGCGCGCCCGTTCGATGAATGCCTGCTCCCGGCCGCACGGTACCAGCACGTAATCCGGCGCGATGCAGGTCTGGCCGGCGTTGAGCGTCTTGCCGGCGACGAGGTTGTCGACCGCGTTGTCGAAGCGCGCATGCGTGCCGATGATGGCCGGCGACTTGCCGCCCAGTTCCAGCGTCACCGGCGTCAGATGCCCGGCGGCTGCGTGCATCACTTCGTGGCCGACCTTGGTGGAGCCGGTGAACAGCAGATGGTCGAACGGTTGCGAACTGAACGCGGCGGCCAGCGCCGCATCGCCGTTCACCACGGCAACGTGATCGCGCGCGAAGGTCTGGCCGATCAACTGCTCGAACAGCGCCGAGGTGCGCGGCGTCAATTCGGACATTTTGACGATCGCGCGGTTGCCGGCGGTCAACGCGCTGATCAGCGGGCCGACGGCCAGCAGCACCGGATAATTCCACGGCACGATGATGCCGACCACGCCGAGCGGCTGCGGCACGACTTTCGCGCGCGCCGGCAGCAGCGATTTGTTGGTACTGCGGCGCTGCGCTTTCATCCAGCGCTTGCCGTGTTTCAGCGCGGCGTCGATCTCTTCCTTGAGCAGCAGGAATTCGGCGAGCAGTACTTCCTCTTTCGCGCGGTTGCCGAAATCGGCGTTCATCGCATCGGCGAGCGCGTCGCGGTTGTCTAGCATTGCCGCGCGCAGCGCTTTCAGATGCGCGGCGCGCGTTTCCCACGACGGATACGGCGCACGCAAGTAAGCATGGCGTTGATCGCGGAGCAGCGCTTCGAGCGCGGCGACCTCGGGCAGATCGTTCTTCATCTGTGTCCACTCCCTGATGGATGTCGGTGCGCGTAGGCCGCGCTTATCGGTCTGTTGTTGTCCGGCTGGCCGGTATCAAGCGGCAAACGCCCGCTCGACGATCGCCGCATGGTCGAAGGTGGCGGGCAGCGTGCCGTACACGCGGCCGCTTTCGCCGCAGCCGTCGGCGAGCCGCGTCGCGATGAAGGCGTCGGCGACTTCGGACGGCGCATGCCTGACGAGCAAGCTTGCTTGAGCAATCAGCACGAGTTGCTGCGCGATACGCCGCGCCGATGCTTCCCGCTGTTCGGCCGGTCCGTCGAGCGTGGCGGCGAGCTTGCCGAGCGCGGCGCCCAGCGCCGGGTGGCCCTGCGCATCCGCTTGCCACGCGGCGAACAACGCCTGCGCTGCTTCGGGTTCGCGCTCCATGGCGCGCAGCACGTCGAGGCACATCACGTTGCCCGACCCTTCCCAGATCGAATTCACGGGCGCTTCACGATAAAAACGCGCCATCGGCGCAGTCTCGACGTAGCCATTGCCGCCCCAGACTTCCATTGCCTCGCCGGTGAATTCGAGCGTGCGCTTGCAAACCCAATACTTCGCCGCCGGCGTGACGATGCGCCGCCATGCGCGCTCAGCCGGCGAGGCGTTAGATGAATCGGCCGATTCCTCGAAAGCACGCGCGAGCCGCATGAACAGCACGGTCGCCGCCTCCGACTCCAACGCGAGATCGGCCAGCACGTTGCGCATCAGCGGCTGGTCGGCGAGATGCCGCCCGAACGCGCTGCGATGGCGCGCGTGATGGATCGCCTGCACCAGCGCCGCGCGCATCAACGCCGCGCTGCCGATCACACAATCGAGCCGCGTGTAGTTCGCCATTTCGATGATCGTCGGCACGCCGCGGCCTTCGTCGCCGATCAGGATGCCGAACGCGTCGAAGAATTCGACTTCGCTGCTCACGTTCGAGCGGTTGCCGAGCTTGTCTTTCAGACGCTGGATCTGCACCGCGTTCTTGCTGCCGTCCGGCGCGAAGCGCGGCACGAAGAAGCACGACAGGCCCCCGTGATCGCCGGTGCGGGCGAGCACCAGATGCGCGTCGCATTGCGGCGCGGAGAAAAACCATTTGTGGCCGACGAGGCGGTATTCGGCGCCGCGGCCGCTGCCGTGCGTCGCATAGGCGCGCGTCTGGTTGCTGCGCACGTCGGAGCCGCCTTGCTTCTCGGTCATGCCCATGCCGATCATCGCCGAGCTTTTCTGCGGGAGCGGGACATCGCGCGGATCGTGTTCGCGGGAGTAGAGCTTGTCGCGCAGCGTCTCGAACAGGGCGGGTTCGCGCTGCAACACCGGAATGCTCGCGAAGGTCATCGTCAGCGGGCAAAGCGAACCGGATTCGAGTTGCGCGTGCAGGAAGTAACCGGCGCAGCGCGCGACCATCGCGCCGCGCTGCGGATCGGAGAACGGCAGCGCGTGCAGGCCCTCGCGGCGCAGCAGCGACAGCAGCGTATGCCACGACGGATGAAACTCCAGCGCGTCGATGCGTTCGCCGCGCGGGCTGTGCGTGAACAGTTCAGGCGTGTGGCGGTTCGCCAGTTCGGCAAGCGCGAGCGTTTCCGGGGAGGTGAGCGCGGCGCCGTCGCGCAGCAGCGCGTCGCGATGCCACGCGGCGCCTTCGCGTTCGAGGGCGGCCGATAATGCGGCGTCGCTCGAAAACAGGTTGTAGTCCGCCAGCAGTGGAACCTGGTTTGTCACGTCGTGGGTGTGGCCGATGCTGAACCGTTCCATCTGCTGTCTCCGTTCGCCGGATGCGCTCCGGCGCTGATCGACGGTGTGCTGTTTTATCGCTGCGTGTCGTGCCGCACGCTGACGGGAAGGCGCGCGCGGCGCCGTGTTTGAATGCCGCATTCACCGCCTCGGCAGGCGCATGCGCGTCTTTCATCATAGGGTCGCGGCGCCGTTTTCGTTTAGAGGGATCGCTCTGACCGGAACGCGCCGTGGCGGCGCAACGCTCCCTACAATGCCGAAAAACACACGTAGACAGAGACAGGGTCCGCAAGCAACGCGGCCCATCAGGAGGAGCGGATGCAATACGACTACATCATCGTCGGTGCAGGCTCGGGCGGCTGCTCGCTTGCGAGCCGCCTCGCGGATAGCTGCCCCGACGCGACGATCGCGCTGATCGAAGCCGGCCCGCACACGGACCGCAATCTGTTAGTCAATATGCCGGTCGGCGTGGCGGCCATCGTGCCGCACAAACTCAAGACCAACTACGGCTATCTGACGACACCTCAGTCCGGGCTCGGCGGACGCCAGGGCTATCAGCCGCGCGGCCGCGGTTTCGGCGGCTCGAGCGCGATCAACGCGATGATCTACACACGCGGCCATCCGCTCGATTACGACGAATGGGCGCAGCTCGGCTGTGACGGCTGGTCGTGGGCCGAGGTGCTGCCGTATTTCCGCCGCGCCGAGGGCAACGAGCGCGGCGCCGACGCGTGGCACGGTGCTGACGGTCCGCTGACGGTGTCCGATCTGCGCTATCGCAATCCGTTTTCGAAGCGTTTCGTGCAGGCCGCGATCGAAGCGGGCTACCGGCCGAACAGCGACTTCAACGGCGCGGAACAGGAAGGCATCGGTTTCTATCAGGTGACGCAGCGCGACGGGCGCCGTTGCAGCGTCGCGCGCGCTTATATCTACGACCGCCGGCGGCCGAATCTGCACATGATCGCGGATGCGACCGTGCTGCGCGTGAGCTTCGACGGCAAGCGCGCGAGCGGGGTCGAGATCGTGCGCGGGGGGCGCACCGAACAGCTTGAAGCGCGCGCCGAAGTGGTGCTGGCAGCGGGCGCGTTCAATTCACCGCAACTGCTGATGTGCTCGGGGATCGGGCCGGCCGCGCATCTGCAATCGCTCGGCATTGCGGTGCTGCACGACGCGCCCGAGGTCGGCCAGAATCTGATCGACCACGTCGACTTCACGATCAACAAACGGGTGTCGTCGATCGAACCGACCGGCTTTTCGGTGCGCGCCATCGCGCGGATGCTGCCGCAATTCGTCACCTTCATGCGGCACGGGCGCGGCATGCTGTCGAGCAACGTCGCGGAAGCGGGCGGCTTTCTGAGGAGCCGGCCGACGTTCGAGCGGCCGGATCTGCAACTGCATTTCTGCGCGGCGCTGGTCGACGATCACAACCGCCACATGCACTGGGGTCACGGCTATTCGCTGCACGTGTGCGTGTTGCGGCCGCATAGCCGCGGCACCGTAACGCTGGCGAGCGCCGACGCACGCACGGCGCCGGTGATCGATCCGCGTTTTTTCAGCGATTCGCGCGATCTGGACCTGCTGGTGGAAGGCGCGCGGATGGCGCGGCGCATTCTCGACGCGCCGTCGCTCGCGCTGCACGGCGGCAAGGAGTTGTACACGCATCCCGGTCAGACGGAGGCGGAACTGCGCCGGACCATCGCCGAGCACGCCGACACGATCTATCACCCGGTGGCGACCTGCCGGATGGGCGGCGACGCGCAATCGGTGGTCGATCCGCAACTGCGGGTGCGAGGCGTGACGGGGCTGCGGATCGTCGATGCATCGGTGATGCCGACGCTGATCGGCGGCAACACCAATTCGCCGACCGTGATGATCGGTGAACGCGCGGCCGAACTGATCGTGACAGCGCGGCGCGGAGCGGAAACGGTGCTGTCTACGGCGCCGGCGGGTCGTTCGGGCCTGGCGGCGAGCGCGGCTTGAGTGGGGTGTCGTACTTGCTCGCCGGGCGCCGCAGAGTGCGGCTTGAGCGGGGCCTCGCACTTGCTCGCTGAGCGCCGCATCGAGTTCGTCGCGCAGCAGTAGCGGCGAGCGTCTGCCGCGTTTACCCCCGCGTTCGACCTGCTAATCGAACATACCGCCCGATTTGCACCGGGCGGCATGTTTTCACCTGGAAAGAGGCGCGGCGATACCGGTCATGCCGACGTCCGGCCCCACCATGAACTCGTCGCCGGCTTGGCCCGGCAATGCCTCACGCGCAACCTCGAGCCACGCGCGTGCCGCATGCGACAGATAGCCATTGCGACGCCAGCCGATCGCCATCTCCCACGGAATTTCCGGTTCGACGACCGGCCGGCAAGTGAACTGCGCCGCATCGAGCCGTCGGCAATACGGCGCCGGCAGCAGCGCAATGCCGACCCCGGCCAGCACCAGCGCCGCCATGAAATCCCAATGCCCGCTGCGCCCGACGATAGTCGGCGCAAAGCCGGCCGTGCGGCACGCGTTCAGAACGACGTCATTGAGTGCAAGGCTTTCGCCATAGAACACGAACGGCTCGCTTGCCAACTGGCCGAGCGGCACCTCGTGCAGGTCGTCCCAGCGCGAGCCGGTGCGCGCGACCAGCCAGAGCAATTGCCGTGTCATCGGCAGCACGTCGATATTCTCGGGGTCGACCGGTTGCAGCACGCCGCCCAATTCCAGTTCGCCGCTGATTAGCGCCGCTTCGATCGCGCGCGAACCCTGCTCGAACAGCTTCAGGTCGATTTTCGGGTAGCGCTGGCGGAATGCGGCGATCGCGGGCGTGAAGAGCGAACCGCCCATCGGCGGAATACCGATGGTCAGCTCGCCGCGGCCGAGCGTGTCGAGATCGTTCAGCTCGGCCTGCAACTGCGCATGCGCGGCCAATACGTCCTGGCCGCGCTGATAGACGATCCGGCCGGCGTCGGTCAGCACCATCTGGCGTCCGTCGCGCAGCAGCAGCGGCGAGCCGATTTCGTCTTCCAGCGACTTGACCATTTTGCTGATGGTCGGCTGCGTGACGAACATCTGCTCGGCGGCGGCGGTGAAGCTCTGTTGACGCACCACTTCGACGAAATAGCGCAGCGCACGTAGTTCCACGATCTCAGGCTCCGAAATTCCAAATTGGAATGGTTTTGATAGTAGTAAGTCATTATATTTATGTTGCGTTGCAACCTATACTGACTTCCATCAAAAGTCACCTGGGGATTGCCATGACGACGCAGCTTCTCTCACGATTCGCCCACGCCGGTCGCGCAAGCGGCGCGATGCGCGTTGCGCGGATCGCCGTGCAGAGCGCCGCGCTTGCCGGTCTCTGGCTGGTCGCCGATTTCGTCGTGCGTCGGCTTCACTTGCCGGTGCCCGGCGGTGTGGTCGGCCTGGCCGCGTTGCTCGCGCTGCTGTTTTGCGGCGGTGTCGCGCCGCGCTGGATCAAAGCCGGCGCCGATTGGCTGTTGTCGGACATGCTGCTGTTTTTCATTCCGGCGGCGGTTGCCGCGGTGCAATACGGCGGGCTGTTTCGCGAGGACGGCTGGCGTCTCGCGCTGGTGGTGATCGCCGGCACGTTGATGGTGATGATCGCGGTCGCCGTTGCGGTCGAGCAGGCCGCACGGTTCGAGCGCCGGCTGGCGCTGCGCCGCGTGATGGTCGCGCGGCATGCGGCGCGCGCCTGATTTTTCCTCAACCTCTATTCCAGTCTGAGACCCGCTCATGAACGCGCTCTACACGTCCCTGTTTGCCGACGATGCCTCGCGTCTGATCGCGGCGGGCTGTTTCGTGCTGACGGTGGCGCTGTATTTCGCGTCCAAGGCGCTGTACGCCCGCTTCAAGTCGCCGTGGCTGACGCCGCTGGTCGCCGTGCCGGCCGTGCTCGCGGCGATTGTCGTGCTCGCGCATATTCCGTATCCGGTCTATTTTCAGGACACGCGCTGGTTGATGTGGCTGCTCGGGCCGGCCACGGTCGCCTTCGCCGTGCCTATTTATGAATACCGCGAGTTGCTCAAACGGCACTGGATTTCGCTGACGGTCGGTGTGACGGTAGGCATTGTGGTGGCCGTCGGCGGTTCGCTGATGCTGGCGAAGCTGCTGCATCTGTCGCCGGAATTGCAGCGCAGTCTGATGACCCGCTCGGTATCGACGCCGTTCGCGCTTGCCGTCTCCGACAGGATTCACGCACCGAAGGACCTGACCGCGCTGTTCGTGATCGCGACAGGCGTCTGCGGGATGCTGTTCGGCGAACTGGTGTTGGGGCTCGTGCCGCTGCGCACGCGGCTCGCGCGCGGCGCGCTATTCGGCGCGGCGGCGCACGGCGTGGGCACCGCGAAGGCGCGTGAACTCGGCAGCGAGGAGGGCGTGGTCGCCAGTTTGACGATGATGATCGCCGGCGTGGTGATGGTGCTGCTTGCGCCAATGCTAGGGTCTGTTCACATGTGAACAGGCCTTGGGGTTGTTGGCGATCTGACTGACACGAGCAGTTGGAGGGCGCGGGGCGGCGCGCATGCCGCATTTCAGGATGGGCGCGGCCGGGGGCGGTCTAACATCGAAGGTTTTCTACCGTTCGGCCCGCTTGCCTGTCTCACTCCATGACACCCGTCTCAATCATCATTCCCTGCTACAACGGCGCAGCGACGCTTGCCCGTTCGCTTGAAAGCTGCCTGATTCAGGCCGAAGCCGCGCAGATCATCGTGGTGGACGACGCCTCGACCGACGCGTCGGCCGACGTGGTCGCCCACTATGGACGCCGCGACCCGCGTGTGGGTCTGCTGCGGATGCCGTACAACGGCGGCGCGGCGCGGGCGCGCAACTGGGGCGCCATGCATGCGTCGCATGAACTGCTCGCCTTCCTCGATGCCGACGACGAATACCTGCCCGGCGCATTGGCCGCCGCGAGTGCGTTCCTTACGCAGAACCCGAACGAAGTATCGGTGCGGCTCGACGTCGACTACACGGATTTTCCGGCCGAACTCACCGGTCACGCCGATTTCGATCAGCACGCCGCGACGCTCAGCAATACCGTGCCGAGCAGCCTCATCATTCGCCGCGCGGCCTACGCCGCACTCGGCGGCTTTCCGATGGACGACCTGTTTCGCCGCATTGGCGGAGAGGACGGCGCGTTTTCGTGGGCCTTGCGCGCGATCTTCGGCAACCGGCGTTTGAAAGATGCAAAGCGCGTGCGCATGCATTACCACGCGGGCATCCACGCGGAACGCTATTTCCGCATCGCGCTAGGCATGCAGAAGCCGGATCCCGTCGACCTGGCCGACGCGTTCCGCGTGTCGAAGCAGTTCGTCGAGACCGCGCGCGCGGGCATCGCGCAATTGCGCACGGCAAGCGCCACGGCCGAGGTGGCCGCACCGGCTGTCCCGGCCGGATAGCGCCGCAAACCATCACACCCCGAAGCCATCTCGATTTGCTACAATCGCCGTTCGTCTTCGAGGAGCGTTGCGACGGGTACCGCGAATCAGCATATTCGCCGGCCGCCCGCCAGGCTCGAAGGCTTCAATCGGCAGGCTCGGATGCGCTTTGCGCTTTCCCATCCACCGCATCGAACCGCGCTCACGTCAAATTTCTAGTCAATTTCTTAGAAAGGAGGGCGTGATGAACGCCGCAGTTATCGATTCTCAAGCTTCCAAAGATTTCATCGTTGCCGACATGTCGCTTGCCGACTGGGGCCGCAAGGAACTCAACATCGCCGAGACGGAAATGCCCGGCCTCGTGCAAACGCGCGAAGAATACAAGGCGCAGCAGCCGCTGAAGGGCGCGCGCATTGCAGGTTCGCTGCACATGACGATCCAGACCGGCGTGCTGATCGAGACGCTGACCGCGCTCGGCGCCGACGTCCGCTGGGCCTCGTGCAACATCTTCTCGACGCAGGACCATGCAGCCGCGGCGATCGCCAGGGCCGGCACGCCCGTGTTCGCATTCAAGGGCGAATCGCTCGACGAATACTGGGAATTCTCGCATCGCATTTTCGAATGGCCGAACGGCGAATTCGCCAACATGATCCTCGACGACGGCGGCGACGCCACGTTGCTGCTGATCCTCGGCTCGAAGGCCGAGAAAGACCGCTCGGTGATCTCGAAGCCGACCAATGAAGAAGAAGTCGCACTGTACAAGTCGATCGCGTCGCACCTCGACGCGGACCCGGTCTGGTACTCGACGCGCCTCGCGCACATCAAGGGCGTGACCGAAGAAACCACGACCGGCGTGCACCGTCTGTATCAGATGGAAAAGGAAGGCCGTCTGCCGTTCCCGGCGATCAACGTCAACGATTCGGTCACCAAGTCGAAGTTCGACAACCTGTATGGCTGCCGCGAGTCGCTGGTCGACGGCATCAAGCGCGCGACCGACGTGATGATCGCCGGCAAGATCGCGGTGGTCGCAGGTTACGGCGACGTGGGCAAGGGCTGCGCGCAATCGCTGCGCGGTCTGGGTGCGACGGTGTGGGTCACGGAAATCGATCCGATCTGCGCACTGCAAGCGGCAATGGAAGGCTACCGCGTCGTGACGATGGAATACGCGGCCGACAAGGCCGACATCTTCGTGACGGCGACCGGCAACTACCACGTGATCGGCCACGATCACATGAAGGCGATGCGCCACAACGCGATTGTCTGCAACATCGGTCACTTCGATTCGGAAATCGACGTCGCGTCGACCCGTCAGTACCAGTGGGACAACATCAAGCCGCAAGTCGACCACATCATTTTCCCGGACGGCAAGCGCGTGATCCTGCTGGCCGAAGGGCGTCTCGTGAACCTGGGTTGCGCGACGGGCCACCCGTCGTTCGTGATGTCGAACTCGTTCACCAACCAGACGCTCGCGCAGATCGAACTGTTCACGCAAGGCGACAACTACGAGAACAAGGTGTACGTGCTGCCGAAGCATCTCGACGAGAAGGTCGCGCGCCTGCACCTGGCGCGCATCGGCGCGAATCTGACGGTGTTGTCCGACGCGCAGGCCGGCTACATCGGCGTCGACAAGAACGGTCCGTTCAAGCCGAACCACTATCGCTATTAAGCACGCTTAAGCACGCGGGCGGTCTGACAGCATGAGCCGGGGCGGCGCACAAGGCGCCGCCTGGTTCACCATGGCCGCCTCTTTTCGTTCTACGGACATCCTGCTTACAAGGAGCTCTACATGACCGTGCTGCTGACCTGGCTGATCAACGCGCTTGCGCTTCTGATCATCACCTACCTCGTACCGTCGATTCATATCCGCAGTTTCGGCACCGCATTGATCGTCGCGGTGGTGCTCGGGTTGATCAATACGATCTTGCGACCGGTGCTGATCCTGTTGACGCTGCCTGTGACGATCGTCACGCTCGGACTCTTCATTCTGGTGGTCAATGCGCTGTGCTTCTGGCTGTGCGCGTCGCTGCTGAAGGGCTTCGAGGTGTCGGGTTTCTGGTCGGCGTTCTTCGGCTCGATTCTGTACAGCGTCGTTTCGTGGCTGTTGTCCGCGCTTATTTTCGGCAACCGCAGTATCGGTTGATCTACTGAACCATGAACCCGATCGAACTTTCATTCGAATTCTTCCCGCCGAAGACGCAGGAAGGTGTCGACAAGCTGCGCGCCACGCGTGCGCAGCTCGCGGCGCTCAAACCCAAGTTCGTATCCGTCACGTTCGGTGCGGGCGGCTCGACGCAACAGGGCACGCTCGATACCGTCGTCGAGATGGCGAAGGAAGGGCTCGAGGCAGCGCCGCACCTGTCGTGCATCGGCTCGTCGAAAGAGAGCCTGCGCGCGATTCTCAACGAGTACCGCGCGCACGGCATCCGCCATATCGTCGCGCTGCGCGGCGATCTGCCGTCCGGCATGGGCGAAGTCGGCGAACTGCGCTACGCGTCGGAGCTGGTGAGCTTCATCCGCGCCGAGTTCGGCGACTGGTTCTGGATCGAGGTGGCCGGCTATCCGGAGTACCACCCGCAGTCGCGCTCGCCGCGTCAGGATCTGGAAAACTTCGCCCGCAAGGTGAAGGCCGGCGCCAATTCGGCGATCACGCAGTATTTCTTCAACGCGGACGCATATTTCCGTTTCGTCGAGGACGCAAAGAAGCTCGGCGTCGACGTGCCGATCGTGCCGGGCATCATGCCGATCACGAACTTCTCGCAGCTGATGCGTTTCTCGGAGATGTGCGGAGCGGAAGTGCCGCGCTGGGTCGCGCGCCGTTTGGAGAGCTTCGGCGACGACCGCGAGTCGATTCGTGCGTTCGGGCTGGATGTGGTGAGCGATCTGTGCGGGCGTCTGATCGAAGCGAAAGTGCCGGGACTGCATTTCTATACGCTGAACGGCGCGGCGGCGACCAAGGCGATCTGCGAGCGGCTGGGCGTTTAACGCTTTCAATGTGTTGTATGGAAACCGCGCGGCTTAAACAGCCGCGCGTTTTTTTGCTTGGACTGTACCGTACGGGCAATTGGGAGATGGGGAGGAAGGCGATTCGGTCGGTGATCCGTTCTTCCCTGGTTAGTTCGAGTGAATCGTTGATCGTGTCGTGGTCGATGATGACACCTCCCACGAGGTCGGCTATCCGTTGTAAATGGCCGATCGTATGATTCACCTCACTCCATTAAGTACCCGTGTTCGGGCGTAAGCAGTGTAGTACGCGCCCCGTCAGATTTCCGCCTTCTCAGACAAAGACTACGGCGCTTTACTTGCCGAAATTTCCGGCTTTTCCGCGCGTCTGAATTTTCCACTTTCGTGACCCGTGTTGTCTCCCTACAGTTTCATCGGTCATTACATATGGCTAACGATGAACTAAGTAGAAGGAGAAACATGAAAGCTTCGAGACGTTCCAATGGGCTAACGGGGATGCTGGCCCGTCTTCTTTCCGCGTTCACGCTGCTGTTGGTTGCATTTGGCGTCAACGCCGACATTGATTGCCCTTCACTCTACATGGCGGCAGGCGCGATTCCAGGCGACCGGTGGTGTCAGTTGAATGCGTCGGCGGCGAGTGTCGGCATGGGTTCAAATGTTTGTACTGCGAGCACAGACCTTATCGAGGCTTACTGTTCCTCACCGCCGGATGGGAATCCGGAAGACAGCTGTCCGATTGCAGATCCCGTATACCCGGCGACCGGTTCGACCGTAGTGAAGGAACAGGATTTCATTAGCGGCGGTGACGTACCGTTTGCCTTCGTCCGCACGTACCGTGCGCAATCGCTTGCCCGTAATGATGCTGGTTTCGGGAATCTATGGGGGCATAATTGGCAGCGCAAATTAGGCCTTGCCGCCGCAAACACCAGCACGCCGCAGGTCATCGCTTATAGAGAGGGCGGTGACCGTGTCACTTTTGCCAATTCGGGTGGAGCGTGGCGCAGCACACGCGGAACTGGTCTGGCCTTAGGTCAAAGCGGATCTGGATGGACGGTCACCGATCTAACCAGCGACGATGTCGAATCGTATTCGCCGCAAGGCGTTCTGCTGTCGGTGCGGACTCACAATGGGCGCACCATCACGCTAACCGATAGCGATGCGAACACCCCGAATAGTGTCGCGCCCGCTGCAGGCATGTTGATAGCGGTTACGCAGCATGCCGAAGGTTACAACGCATACAGCGATTTGGTTATCCGCCTCGCCTACGATTCGAAGAGGCGCATAACGCAGATGACCGACCCGACTGACGCAGTTACGCAGTACGTCTACGATTCACGTAGCAACCTCGTGTCTGTTATATGGCCGGACGGCAATGTCAGGCGTTATGTCTACGACAATCCCAAGTTCGCCGCAGCACTGACAGGCGTAATCGATGAGATGGGGTCGCGCATTGCGACATGGTCATATGACGCGAAGGGGCGTGTTACTGCTGTCGACCACCCCGACACGACGCGCAACGTGCAGCTTTCATATGGCGCGGGAACGACGACGGCCACCGATAGCACGGGTTGGACTACGTTGACCTTTTCGTCTATTGATGACGTGCTGCGACTGACTGGAAGCCGTTCAGCGGCAGATGCTACAGTGATCACGCGGGACGCGTCAGCTAACGTAATAGCGAACACGGGCAATAACGCTACCGCTGAATACACTTACGACGATATGGGGCGACCTATAGCGGCCATTACCCGGAATTCGTCGGGCAAGTCGATGACTTCGATACGTTACGCGGACGGAACGACTTTGCACCCGTCGCTGGTGGCGGCGCCCGGCAAGATGCAAGCCTTCGTCTATGACGCGCAAGGCAACCCTGTCGGCGTGAGCGAGTTCACTACGGGCGATCCTACTGGCGAGAACGGTTTCGATGCTTCCACGGCAGAAGGATCTAAAACCACATGGGGCGCGACCTACGACAGTAACAATAACCTTAGCTATCTGGAGGTCCATCAGAACGGTGTATTGACGGCAGCGTGGTCAATCACTCGCGGAATCACCGGCGATTTCCGGTCAGTTACAAACAGGGTGACTGGCGTAAGCTCTTCGGTTTCAAGCCGTGACAAAGCTAATCGGATTATTCGCATTTGGGCCGACGAAGACAGCGTCAATCCGATTTACGATGCGCGTGGTCGTCTGGCGCAATTCCTTGTCTACGAAAGCTCCAGCGCAAGAAATGGGGGCGTCAAGCGCACGTTGAAAGTGACCTACGACTACGCGCCGAACGGCAGGCTGTTGTCGCGGAGCGGAACCGTGGCCACTAATGGCGGAGCGGATACGCCGATCAGTGACGACGATCTAGGCCGCTGGTTGAACAACTACGAATCCGGACGGGTTCCTATTGGACCGCCCGCCAATCTGCTCGGATTGATTAAATCGCAGGGCACGAACTCACAGGCTGACATTGGTCCGGTCTGCGTAGAGTGTTTCGTGTATGCGCAGGCATCGCTCGGATGGACCCCGTACTCCCGTCAGGTCTACTATGCGGCGCGCAGCGGTCAGCTTGAGGGTGGCGCTGTCGATGCCATAGACCAAAAGGGGCTTGCTGTTCTGAATGGATGGGAACAAATTGGCGTTAGGGTTATGGGCGCCACAGTTGGCGAGCAGACTTGTGGCGATGGATGCGCTGGGGAACGGGCATCATGTCGTCAATTGTGTTCGGATTCCCGATACGATCCCGACCGAATTAATGTCTATTACTGGAGGTTTATGAAGTGTATGAAGGGCTGTCTTCCTGCTCGCTGTGCGGGAAACCCAGTGGGCTGATGTCGAGTCCCATTCCTGACAATTTGCAATCTAAGAGGCCAGACAAATGAACGATTCAAACATCGGCGGCAATTATGATTTCGATGACGACGATGATCGCGACGATCCCGCGTTGACTGCCGATGAGTTAGCGTTGGTCAATAGTCTGACCGACGAAGAACTGCGAAACATTGACGCTGTTATCGTCCAAAACGTCAAGCGAGACTACAGGAAGGTGGCGATGGTCGTCGGGCTCGCGATAATGGGCAACAAAAAGCACATCAAGGGCGTTAAAGACATTTTCTACGCTGAACGTGTGAGGCTTATGGTCGAGCAAGGCACGCTCGAGTCGGTCGGCAATTTGCGACGCATGCGATACAGTGAGGTGCGACTACCACAGTCTACCGACGATTCATGATGATAAAAGGCGCGGTGATTTGTGTAATTCGCGCCTTTTTTGGCAGGTGGCACTTACAGCGGATGAGTGGAAAAGCGTGTGGCCAGGTTGCTGGCCACACGCTTTGTCTCAGGTCGCTAACGATTTCGGCTTCAGGTTCTGGAACTGTGTCAATGACTGCGCTGAGAGCCGGAAACGCCCGAGAATATAGTGAGTGGCAGACGAGACGTCTCGAATACTGGTTCCGGATTTATGATACCGTAACGACAGGTGCGAAGAACGTTTTTTGAGGCTAGGAGTTATCAAAAGCGATTGTGGATAAGAAAGTTGCCTTGGAAGTCAGCACGCGTATGCTGCAGATAAGCGGTCTGATCAATGAAGCAATCATTTGGTTTGGTGCAGGAGCGGTGCGGTCCAGGCTAATACAGCTAATCCGACAGCTTTTGAGCGTACAGCTGATAAAGTGGCGCTGAAAGAATCCGAAGCTTTCGGAAATTCAGATTGACGAATGCGTCGATCGCCGGCTTGGGGCATCGAAGCAGATCTTTGCCCGACGGAAGGTCTTCAGACCAAATGTAGTCGTCGAAAGCTATGACCCCTCCTATCTTGAGCAGCTTGAACCCGAGAATGGCATCGCACAGGACATCGGGCGCCTGATGCGACCCATCGACATAGACAAAGTCGAAGTAACCCTTCTTCCCCTCGGCGATCAGGCGCGACAGGCACTCATCCGAATATCCCTTATGCACCACGAGTTCGACGCGATCGGAAGAGTGGCGGGTAGCCAGCCGGACGTTGTGATAAAACCGTGATTCGACAGAACTCATGTCGGCCTCGGCAGTTCCGCCCGCCTGATGCTCTATCCCGCCTTCCCAAGTGTCGACGCAATGTATCTCGATGGCCTGCTCTTTCGCGAGCGTTTCAATCAGATAGCATGCGCTTGCACCTTCATAAGAGCCTATTTCAAGGATTTTTTCCGGTTTAATTTGTGGAATAAGCTGATCCCATACTCCTTTCGCCGCAGCGCCAAACCAGTTGTTCGTGAATTTAAATAGGCTCATGGCAATAATCCGGGTTTATCCTGAGCGAGCCATTATGCCGCGTCGGCGCCGCCTGTAGCACTGCTGCTTCGCTACACTGCGAAAGAACTGTTGCAGAACGTTAATTCGGCAACGATGGTTAGCACGAGTTGAAACGGAGTATTGTGCTGACGATGATCAAAGCGCAGTTGACTCCGCTTCTGTGCGGAGGACGCCATGACAGTCTCAGCCATGCAGTTTGTGGTTCGCCCAGTTTTGCCGTGGCCGTTGCCGCAGCCTCTGTCACGCCAATTCGGCGATCACGCAGTATTTCTTCAACTCGGACGCGTATTTTCGTTTCGTCGAGGACGCAAGGAAGCTCGGCGTCGACGTGCCGATCGTGCCGGGCATCATGCCGATCACGAACTTCTCGCCGCGGATACGTTTCTCGGAGATGTGCGGAGCAGGCATGGCGCGTCCGACCGCGCGGTTTTTTTCGCCCTGCGAAAACCGTTGCTGCATTGCAACGGTACGTGCCCGTGAGCTATCTTGCTTGCGGCGTGTAAGCCCGCATTGAACCCGATTTTTGTGCTGTCTATGATCGAAGTGCAGCTGACGTGGCTGCTGTGCGGAGAACGTTATGACAGTATCCAAGTTGCTGTTTGCGGTTCGCCATGCCTGTCTTCCCGCTTTGAGCGCCTGCGCGGTTCTGGCTGCCTGCTTTTCACCCGCTGCGGTTCAGGCGGCCACACTGCCCGACAAAACCCTCGTGTTCTGCTCCGAGGGCAGCCCGGCGGGCTTCGACACCGCGCAATACACGACCAGCGTCGAATTCAGCGCCGGCTCGTACACGGTCTATAACCGGCTCGTGGAATTTGCGCACGGCAGTACCGATATCGAACCAGGCCTCGCCGAGAAATGGGACGTGTCGCAGGACGGCTTGCAATACACCTTTTATCTGCGCCACGGCGTGAAGTTCCAGACCACCTCGTTCTTCAAGCCGACGCGCGAATTCAATGCCGACGACGTCGTCTTCACCTATCAGCGGATGCTCGATCCGGAGCAGCCGTTCCGCAAGGCCTACCCGGTGCCGTTTCCGTATTTCTCCGATCTCGGCCTCGCGAAGAATATTTCGAAGATCGAGAAGCTCGATCCTTATACGGTGCGTTTCACGCTGAAGGAGGTCGACGCGCCATTTCTGCAGCAGATCGCGATGCCGTTCGCGTCGATTCTGTCGGCGGAATATGCGGATCAGTTGCTGAAAGCCGGCAAGGCCTCCGACATTAATCAATATCCCGTCGGCACCGGCCCGTTCATTTTCCGCAGCTATACAAAAGACGACACGATTCGCTTCGACGGCAATCCGGATTACTGGAAACCGGGCGTCGCCAAAGTCAGCAAACTGATATTCGCGATTACCGTGGATCCGGCGGTACGACTGCAAAAGCTCAAACGTGGCGAATGCCAGGTCATGGCTTATCCGCGTCCCGCCGATATTCCGGCGGTCAAAGCCGACGCGTCGTTGGCGATGCCGAGTCAGGTAGGTTTCAATCTCGGCTATATTGCCTACAACACCACGAAAAAGCCGCTCGACAATGTGATGGTACGTCGCGCACTCGATATGTCGATCAATAAGAAAGCGATTATCGACTCGGTATATCAGGGCGCCGGTCAGGCGGCAACCAATCCCATGCCGCCGACGCAATGGGGTTACGACAAGAATCTGAAGGACGCTCCATATGATGTCGACAAAGCGAAAGCGCTGCTCAAGCAGGCAGGTTATCCGGACGGTTTCGATCTCACCTTATGGGCGATGCCGGTTCAGCGCCCCTATAACCCGAACGCACGTTTGATGGCTGAAATGCTGCAATCCGACTGGGCGAAGATCGGCGTCAAGGTGAAAATCGTCACTTACGAATGGGGTGAATATATTCGCCGTGCCCATTCGGGCGAGCATGAGGCAATGTTGATCGGCTGGACCGGCGATTACGGCGACCCGGATAACTGGTTAGGCGTATTGCTCGGCTGCGACGCGGTGAACGGCAGCAACTTTTCCAAATGGTGCTACAAGCCTTACGACGATTTGATCAAGAAAGGCCGCAGCACCACGGACCTCCCGGAGCGCACCAAGGCGTATACCGAGGCCCAGGAACTCTTCAAACAACAGGTTCCGTTCACGCCGATCGCCCATTCCACGGTCTATCAGCCGATCAGCAAAGACGTCACGGGTTTCAAAATCGACCCGTTCGGCCCGACGCAATTCCTGAGCGTCGGACTGAAATAACGGCAAACGGGCCGTTTTTTTCGAGCCCGCCTTCTAAAGCCGCACGCTCCAACCAGCGCCAGCGTGCGGCTTTCCCTATGCCTGAAAGGTTTCCGATCGTCAACAAAAAGTATTTTCCTCCGCTTGTTGGGGTGAGCCAAGCTCAAGTAAGATCGCGCTACACCGGCGGGAGCCGGCCCCGAACCTGGAGGAAACATGAAGCAAAACAATCTGTTGCGCGCCGCGCGTGTTACGACGCTCGTCGCTGCTGCAGCGGCATCGATGGTGGGCGCAAGTGTCGCGCGCGCCGAGATTCCGAATAAAACCCTGGTCTACTGCTCAGAAGGCAGTCCCGCGGGTTTCGATCCTGCCCAATACACCACGGGCACTGATTTCACTGCTAATACGTTCACCGTCTACAACCGCCTCGTGGAATTCGAGCGTGGCGGCACCAAAGTCGAGCCGGGCCTCGCCGAAAAGTGGGACGCGTCCCCGGACGGCAAGACTTATACGTTCCATCTGCGTCATGGCGTGAAGTTCCAGACCACGTCGTTCTTCAAGCCGACGCGTGAATTCAATGCCGACGACGTCGTGTTCACGTTCCAGCGCATGCTCGACACGAACCAGCCGTTCCGCAAGGCCTACCCGGTGCAGTTTCCGTACTTCACCGACATGGGCCTCGACAAGCTGATCACCAGCGTCGAAAAGGTCGATCCGTACACCGTCAAGTTCACGCTGAAGGAAGTCAACGCGCCGTTCATCCAGAACATGGCGATGGAATACGCGTCGATCCTGTCGGGCGAATACGGCGATCAACTGCTGAAGGCCGGCAAGGCAGCCGACATCAACCAGAATCCGGTCGGCACGGGCCCGTTCATTTTCCGCAGCTATACGAAGGACGCGACGATCCGCTTCGACGGCAATCCGGATTACTGGAAGCCGAACACCGTGAAGATCTCGAAGCTGATCTTCTCGATCACGCCGGATGCCGGCGTACGCGTGCAGAAGATCAAGCGCGACGAATGCCAGGTGATGAGCTATCCGCGTCCGGCCGACATCGCGCCGCTGAAGGCTGAAGCGAACATTACGATGCCGTCGCAGCCGGGCTTCAACCTCGGCTACCTCGCGTACAACGTGTCGCACAAGCCGGTCGACAAGCTCGAAGTGCGCCAGGCGCTCGACATGGCGATCAACAAGAAGGCGATCATCGAGTCGGTGTACCAGGGCGCAGGCCAGGCCGCGACGAATCCGATGCCGCCGACGCAATGGTCGTACGACAAGAACCTGAAGAGCGCATCCTTCGACACGGACAAGGCCAAAGCGCTGCTGGCGAAGGCCGGTTACCCGAACGGCTTCGACATCACGCTGTGGGCGATGCCGGTGCAACGAGCGTACAACCCGAACGCCCGTCTGATGGCGGAAATGATCCAGGCCGACTGGGCCAAGATCGGCGTGAAGGCGAAGATCGTCACGTATGAATGGGGCGAGTACATCAAGCGCGCGCACGCAGGCGAAGACGACACGATGCTGATCGGCTGGACCGGCGACAACGGCGATCCGGACAACTGGCTCGGCACGCTGCTCGGCTGCGAAGCGGTGAATGGCAACAACTTCTCGAAGTGGTGCTACAAACCGTTCGACGATCTGATCCAGAAGGGTCGCGTCACGTCCGATCAGGGCGCGCGCACGACGGCTTACATGCAAGCTCAGCAGATCTTCGCGCAACAGCTGCCGTTCTCGGCGATCGCTCACTCGACGGTGTACCAGCCTGTCAGCAAGAAGGTGGTCGACATGCGTATCGAGCCGCTCGGCTACGCGCGTTTCGACGGTGTTAGCGTCAAGTAAAGGTAATACAGTCAAGCTTACGCAGTAGCTTTTCGCACGGTTAGAAAACTGGTCGAAATGGTCCGGCGACCGGGGTCATGAGCCCTCGTCGCCGGTTGCGTTTTTTCTTCATCAAGACCATAGGGACAAACCATGTTCCGCTTCGTTTTGCGCCGCGTCGGCATGGTGATACCGACATTCATCGGCATCACCATCCTCGCGTTTGCGCTGATTCACCTGATACCGGGCGACCCCATCGAAGTGATGATGGGCGAGCGCGGCGTCGATCCGGCAATGCATGCCGCCGCGATGCACCGGCTGGGGCTCGACGAGCCGCTGCCGATGCAATACATCCACTACGTCGGCCGCGCCCTTCACGGCAACCTCGGCACCTCGATCATCACCAACACCAGCGTGATGGGCGAATTCCTCGCACGCTTTCCCGCCACCGTCGAACTGTCGATGTGCGCGATGCTGTTCGCGCTGATCGTCGGCTTGCCGGCGGGCGTGTTCGCGGCGCTCAGGCGCGGCACGGTGGTCGACCACGGCGTGATGGGCACGGCCCTGACCGGCTACTCGATGCCGATCTTCTGGTGGGGTTTGATCCTCATCATGATGTTTTCGGTGAAGCTCGGCTGGACCCCGGTGTCCGGCCGCATCGCGGTCGAATATGACATTCCGCACGTGACCGGCTTCATGCTGATCGACGCGATGATGTCTACCGACGAAGGCGCGTTCAAATCCGCGCTAAGCCATCTGATCCTGCCCGCGATCGTGCTAGGCACGATTCCGCTGGCGGTCGTCGCGCGGATGACGCGTTCGTCGATGCTCGAAGTGCTGCGCGAAGACTACATTCGCACCGCGCGCGCGAAGGGCTTGTCGCCCGGGCGCGTGATCGTCGTGCATGCGTTGCGTAACGCGCTGATTCCGGTGGTGACCGTGATCGGCTTGCAGGTCGGCACGCTGCTGGCAGGTGCCGTGCTCACGGAGACACTGTTCTCGTGGCCGGGTATCGGCAAATGGCTGATCGATGCGATCGGCCGGCGCGACTATCCGGTCGTGCAGGGCGGTATCCTGATGATCGCCACGCTGGTGATCGTCGTGAACCTCGTCGTCGATCTGTTGTACGGCGTGCTGAATCCGCGCATTCGCCATACGAGGTAATTACGACCATGGCAGACATTCAAAATACAGTCCCCCAGGCCGTCACTCCTCCGAGTGGCCGCGCCATCGCCGCCCGCGAATTCTGGGCGAATTTCTCGCGCAACCGTGGCGCTGTCAGCGCCGGCATCGTCGTGCTGGTGCTGATCTTCGTCGCGATCTTCGCGCCGCTGATCGCGCCGCACAGTCCGATCGAACAGTACCGCGACTTCGTGAAGATTCCGCCAGCGTGGCTCGACGGCGGCAACTGGAAGTTCATTCTCGGCACCGACGAAGCGGGCCGCGACATCCTCTCGCGCCTGATGTACGGCGCGCGGCTGTCGTTCTGGATCGGTTTCGTCTCGGTGGTGCTCGCGCTGATTCCGGGCGTCGTGCTCGGTCTGATCGCGGCGTTCTTCGAGAAGTGGGCCGATACGCCGATCATGCGCATCATGGACGTGCTGCTTGCGTTGCCGTCGCTGCTGCTGGCAGTCGCGGTGGTCGCGATCATCGGTCCGGGTCTCGTCAATACGATGCTGGCGATCGCGATCGTCGCGTTGCCGGGCTATGTGCGTCTCACGCGTGCTTCGGCGCTGGGCGAGTTGCAGAAAGAGTATGTGACGGCCTCGCGCGTCGCGGGCGCCGGCACGCTGCGCCTGATGTTCTCGCAAGTGCTGCCGAACTGCACCGCGCCGCTGATCGTGCAGGCCACGCTCGGCTTTTCGTCGGCGATTCTCGATGCGGCCGCGCTCGGCTTCCTCGGGCTCGGCGTGCAGCCGCCATCGGCGGAGTGGGGTGCGATGCTGGCCTCGGCGCGCGACTACATCGACAGCGCCTGGTGGATCGTCACGATGCCGGGTCTGTCCATCCTGATCTCGGTGCTCGCGATCAATCTGCTCGGCGACGGGCTGCGCGACGCACTCGATCCCAAACTGAAACGGATGGCATGACATGAGCAACTTATTGACCATCCGCAATCTGGCGGTGAATTTCAGCGGACTGCCCGCAGTCGACCGGATCAACCTCGATGTCGCGCCGGGCGAAGTAGTCGGCGTGGTCGGCGAATCGGGCTCGGGCAAGAGCGTGACGATGATGGCGCTGATGGGCCTGATCGACGCACCCGGCAAGGTCACTGCGGATGAAATCACTTTCAACGGCAAGAACCTGCTGAAGGCATCGGCGAAGGAACGCCGCAAGATCATCGGCAAAGAGATCGCGATGGTGTTCCAGGACGCGCTCACCAGTCTGAATCCGAGCTACACGGTCGGCTATCAGATCAAGGAAGTGCTGAAGCTGCACGAAGGACTGCGCGGCGGCGAGCTGGACAGGCGCGCGCTCGAATTGCTCGACCAGGTCGGCATTCCAGACCCGAAAGGCCGCATAGGCTCGTTCCCGCATCAGATGTCGGGCGGGATGAACCAGCGCGTGATGATCGCCATGGCGATTGCCTGCAATCCGAAGCTGCTGATCGCCGACGAGCCGACCACCGCGCTCGACGTGACGATCCAGGCGCAGATCATGGAGCTGCTGATCAAGCTGCAGAAGGAGCGCGGCATGGCGCTCGTGCTGATCTCGCACGATCTTGCCGTGGTGTCGGAAGTCGCGCAGCGCGTCGCGGTCATGTACGCTGGCGAAGTGATCGAAACCAACCGCGTGCCCGATATCTTCGCCGCGCCGCACCATCCGTACACGGAAGCGTTGCTGGCGGCGATTCCCGAGCACAATGTGGGCGCAGTGCGGCTTGCTGCGTTGCCCGGCATGGTGCCCGGGCGTGACGACCGGCCGAAAGGCTGCCTGTTCGCCCCGCGCTGCAAGTATGTGGTCGACGACTGCATGAAGGCGCGGCCGGCACTGGCGCCGATGCAAGGTCACGCTGAAGTAGCGCGCGTGCGCTGCATCAAACCCCTGAACCTGAGCGGCGACGCCAACGTTCACACCCATGGAGGCGCACGATGAACGCAGTACTCGAAACGCGGCGCCAGTCGGACCATGCGGGCGATCACGTGCTGGTCGCCGACAAGCTGGCGCGTTACTACACGGTGAAGCGCGGCATGTTCGCTCAGGGAACGGTGAAGGCGCTCAACGGCGTGTCGTTCGCGCTCGAACGCGGCAAGACGCTGGCGGTGGTCGGTGAATCCGGCTGCGGCAAATCGACGCTCGCACGTCAGCTGACGATGATCGAAACGCCCACCGCGGGCCGCTTGCTGATCGACGGCGAAGATGTGGCCGGCGCCGATCACGCGAAGATCGCGGCGCTGCGCCGGCGCGTTCAGATGGTGTTCCAGAACCCGTTCGCATCGCTCAATCCGCGCAAGACCGTCGAGCAGACGCTCGGCGAACCGCTGGCGATCAACACGCAGTTGAGCCCGATTGAACGCGCCGAACGGATCGCGCAGATGATGCGCACTGTCGGCCTGCGTCCGGAACATGCGAAGCGCTATCCGCATATGTTCTCCGGCGGCCAGCGGCAGCGGGTGGCGATTGCGCGCGCGATGATTCTCGATCCGCAGATCGTCGTCGCCGATGAACCGGTGTCCGCGCTCGACGTGTCGATCCAGGCGCAGATTCTGAATCTGTTCATGGACCTGCAGGAGCAGTTCAAGACCAGCTACGTGTTCATCTCGCACAACCTGTCGGTGGTCGAGCATATCGCCGACGACGTGATGGTGATGTACTTCGGCGGCGTGGCGGAGCTCGGCGACAAGAAGCGGATTTTCTCGAAGCCGCGGCATCCATACACGCGTGCGCTGATGTCGGCAACGCCGTCGATCTTCGAAGCGGATCGCAGCATCAAGATCAAGCTGCAAGGCGAGATGCCGTCGCCGCTGAATCCGCCGCCGGGTTGCACCTTCCATCAGCGTTGTCCGTATGCGATCGACCGGTGCCGCAGCGAAGAACCGAAGCTGCGCGAAGTGGATGGCCGTCAGGTGTCGTGTCACCGCGCCGAGGAGGTGGGGGACGTGGATGCCTGATGGGGTGGCGGCGCGTCGTATTACGCGCCGCTCGCGTGACGGCGGCTACGCCGCTTTCGCGCGGCGCTGGAGGGCGCGTGCACTGACGGGTGCCGCGCTCTTCGGCGTTTGTTCTGTTTTTAATCTGGCCGGTGGGCCGATCGTCGCGGCGCACGCCGCGGGGGCCGCCGCTAACTCGCCCGCTCAGGCGGCGCGCCCGGCATTGCCGGTGCCCAATCTGCCGGCGCCGCCGCGCGCGACCTTGCCCGGCTTCAAACCGCCGCCCGCCGCGCCAGGTACCACGGCCAGCGGCCCGGTACGCACGCAGCCGGCACGCATGCCGTTCTATGTCGCCACGCGCGGCACCACCACGATCTATGTGCTCGGCACGTTGCACGTAGGCGACCCCGCCGACTATCCTCCCGGGCAACCCTTCCGCCCGCCGATCCTCGGCGCACTCGCCGCCTCAGGAACGCTCGCGCTCGAACTGTCGCCCGACGAACTGCTGGTCTCGCAAGACGACGTGTCGAAATACGGCGTATGCCGGCGTGACTGCCTGCCCGGCTTATTGCCCGATCCGCTGTGGCGCAAGCTTGCCTTTCGTTTGCGCGGCAATCCTGCCGCGCGGGATGAAATCAAGAAGATGCGGCCGTGGCTCGCATCCTTGCTGATCGAAACCTACGATTCGTTGAGTGCCGGCTTGCAGACCGAGTACGGCACGGAAGCGCAATTGCAGAACGTCTATATCAGGACGCGCGGCAAGATCGTGGGACTGGAGACCTTGTCACAGCAGATGCGCGCGTTCACCGGGCTGTCGCTTGCGCAGCAGCGCGAAATGCTCGCGCAGGACCTGGTGCAGACGCCCGCGGAAAACATCGACGACGTGCGGACTTTGCATCGGCTGTGGAGAGTGGGCGATGCCGACGCGATCGCGGCATGGCAGACGGCGAAGTCGGAAAAGCTGGCGCGCGACAAGCGGATCTCCGCTTCGATCGACAACAAGATCGTGTACGAGCGCAACCGGCGCTTCGTCTCGCGGATGCTGCTGATTGCCGCGCCGAACAAGCCGGTGTTCGTGGCGATTGGCGCATTGCATCTGGGTGGGCGTAAAGGCGTGCTGCAGCTTTTGCGGCAGCACGGGTTTGTGGTTCAGGCGGGGTGAAAGCGGCGACGCAGGACGCGTGCGTTGACGAATCGATCTTCGCGGATCTTATACGCCGCCGTCGTGAAGTGCCTCGGACACGCGTTCGACCACCGGCGCCCAGCCCCCCAACACCGTTTGCCGGAATAGCTTCATGGTCGGATACCACGGCGAGTCGCTGCGGTGTTCGAGCCAGCGCCAGTCGGCGTTGGCGGGCAGCAGCACCCACACCGGCTTGCCAAGCGCGCCTGCCAGGTGCGCTGTAGCCGTATCCACGGCAAGCACCAGATCGAGATTCATGATGAGCGCGGCGGTGTCGTCGAAGCTATTCAGATCGGCGGTGAAATCATGTGCACGGAAAGCTTGCGGCCCGTCGGCCAGCTGTGCGTGCGCGGGGCCTTTCTGCAGCGAATACCAGGCTACGTCCTTTACCTCGCTGAGCGCGGACAGGTCCGCCAGAGCCGCCGAACGATAGCGGTCGTTGCCAAACGTCGGACTGCCGGCCCACACCAGACCCACTTTGCGTTTCGATTTGCCGCCAGCGTCCACCCGTTTGCGCCATGCCTTGATCTTCGCTTTGTCGGCGAACAGATACGGCCCTTCAGCCGGAATCGTCGTCAGGTTCGTGCCGACGCAGGATGGCACGCTCGTCATCGGCACCCAGAAATCGTACTCGCCGGCAGGCTTGCCGCTGAACGCCCGGCGCACGCCCGGTACGCGTTCAGCCAGTGGCAACAGCGGCTCCCGCACGCAGGTGTCGACGGTCGCGCCGAGTTGCTCGAGCACGCGCGCAAAGCGCAGGAACTGGAACTGGTCGCCGAAACCCTGTTCGCCGACCAGCAACACGCGGCGTGAGTCGAGCGGCTCGCCGCGCCATTCGGCAACGCCCGGAAGGGCGATCGCCTCATAGTCGCTCGTGCGCCAACGCTTCGCATGCTCCGCCCAGCCTTGCTTGTAATCGCCGCGCTTGAGCAGGTGCCACGCGAGATTCTGGTGCGCGTCCGCGTACCCGGGATCGAGCGCCAATGCGTGACGGTAGAAGCCTTCCTCTTCGTCGAGGCGGCCTTGCGCGCCGAGCGATCCGCCGAGGCAAACCAGATGGGTCGGGTTCGGCTTGAGGGCGACGGCCTGCCGATAGTGGGTTTCGGCGCCGGCGTAGTCGCCGAGCTTGCCGATCAGGCTGCCGAGGTTGACATGCGCTTCGGCGTAATTGGGGCGCAACAACAGCGCTTGCTGAAAGCTGGCGATGGCGGCGTCGTGGTTGCGCTGCGCGTTGTGCGCATTGCCTGCGTTGAAGTGTGCTTCCGCCGATTGCGGATCGAGTGCCAGCACCTCTTGATAGCGCGCCAGTGCTTCGTCGTAGCGGTCGAGCTTGCTTAACGCGGTGCCGAGGTTCAGAAGCGCGTCGATGAACAACGGATTCACCGCCAGCGCCAGACGATATTGCCCGATCGCTTCGTCGAACGAGCCTTGCGTTTGCAGCGCGACACCGAAGTTGTTGCGCGCGTCGGCGAAATCCGGCTGCAATTGCAACGCCTGGTCGTAGCAGATCATGGCTTCGTGAGGATGGCCGAGGGCGGCGGCCACGAGGCCGCGGTTGCTCCAGCAGGCGGCATCGGTGCGATCGAGTTTGAGTGCTTCGCTCATCAGCTCGGCGGCGAAGCGATGGTTGCCGCGCTGATGTTGCAGCACGCCGAAGTAGTGCAGCGCTTTCGGATGCGCGGGATCGAGCGCGAGGGCCTCGCAGTAGAAGGGCTCGGCGACATCGAGCCGGCCAGCCTGGTGTGCTTCGAGTGCGGTGTCGACCAGCGAGGCGAGGTAGGTGGAGGGCGGCGCATCGGCGCGCGCGGTGTCGAGATGGGAGGGTTGTTCCATGAGAACCTGCTGGAGAGCGCCGGCGGTGCGCGTTGCGCGCGCCGGCGCGTGTGGATGGGAGACGATCCACCAGCTTATGTTCAGATACTCAACCTGACGATCGGACGCTTCCGAATTCGGTGGCGTTCATTTGCTCTTCCCGCCTCTTACTCGGATTTCAATTCATGTGCTATTGAGAGTCCGGCCGTATTCCGGTGCGTCGTCTACCCGGCACCGCTTGATATGCATGGCGACCGCGCGAAAAGCGGGGCTGTACTGCAAGGCTCCTTTTTGTACGTCGTCATGACCGAACCGCTTCCTTATCCCTTCTCAGACGCGATCGAGGCAATCCTCGTCGACAAGACCGGCAAGCGCGCGCTGCTCCTCGACGTGCTCGCGTCGACTGTTCACCCGGACATGGTGTGCATGTCTGTTTGCCTTACGCGCGAGCCACAATGATAAAGGAGCGATATATTGCGTTTTATTCTTCGCGCCGATATTCCTGCTTCAGTTGCTCTCGATATCTCGGATCACGGGTTCTGATAGCTTCGACCCAATCGTCCCAATCACCTATGCTTTCCGGCTTCTTTTTCGTGAGGAAGTCTGACTGTTCAGTCATGCTCAGGCTTTCCCAATATGGGTCCCAAACCTGTTCGTACCAGTATTGGGCATCGCCTTGCAGATCGAAAACCAACGGGCCGCTCTCGGGGCAAGCGACCCATGGGGCAGGCGGATTGAAGCGAGCCGCCGCCAACGTATTCAGTAGTTCCACGTCATTGGTAAGGAGACGTACCATGTCGCCCGAGAACTCTGGCTTCGTCGACACCAGCACGTGGCGGAGATAGGTGTCATGTAGTTTGGAGATAAAGTGGCCGGGACCGGCAGACTGCCGGCCGGCCTGTATCAGCTCCATGTAGGCACGAAGCTGATGAGGCTCAATGGCTTGGGTCTGCACAAATGCCCTGATACCAACGTCCCCGAGCCAGACAGCACCCGGATAGCCTGGCAAGCTCGCCTCTTTCATGCGGTCCGGAGTGCCCTCAAATACTTCCTTGAGGTGCGTCAGATCGACGCCAAACGCACTCTCCAAAGCGGCAACACGCGCCTTGTCAAAGCTGGCTTGAGCCTCTTTTTCCTGCTTTTCCTGACGATGGCTGCGAAGAAATGAAAACATGATTATCTGTTCGGGATCTCGTTAGCGACAACCCTACCACCGAAATAGCCGACCGCGCCGCCCATAATGCCGCCAATCGCCCCTGTGATGACGGATCCGGGTCCTGTCTCGATGCCAACCAGGGCACCGGCTGAGGCACCGATTCTTGCTCCCATGATTGCGCCACCCCAGCCACCTGTTTGACGGACTACTTCCTTTTCTATCGGGCGAATGCTCTTTGCCTTGAATGATCTGGTCCCTGAAAAGTGGACGCCATAAGGTTGATAATCAGCCTTGTGGAGGATGCGATTCTTCAGGTGCGGATTCTCCTGTGCATACTGCTGGAGGGACTGCTTGATTTCCTGTGTGGTAACGAGTTTGGCACCTGCACGTTTGGCTTGGGCGATATCCACATAGATAACCTTGCCCTGCATGCGGCCGGCGCCCTCGGGGAATTCGGAACTGGTGGAGGCATACCGTGTGATTTTCTCGTATCCCATCACATGCTCTGCAACGCTGGCCGTCGAGTTTGGACCCTTGCCCCAAAGCCCATACTTTTCCGGGAATACTTCTCGCTCCAGTTGCAGCGGATCGAGCTGGAGTTTCTGAAGATACGGATCCTCAATGGAGGTGTAGCAGCGACGGACCAGATAGCCGTCACGCCCCGGCTCTTCCACCACCACAAAAAAGAAGATTCGGGCAGGCATGAGATGCCCGAGAACATCGTATCGTGAGTCTGGCTTGTTGTTTGTCGGGGTCTGATAGACATAGGTGCTCATTTGGTCCACCGTTCCAATGCCTTCATGCCAACGGCAATATTCAGTTGTTGTGCGTCCTTGGTATAGACACGCGGACAGTAGCCGGACAGATCCGTGAGGCCCTTGAATGTGGCGCCGCTTGCTGTCTTGATATGGTAGGGAACTCCACAGAGCGGCCGGCCTTCTTCGTCAAGAATCCGTACCCGCTCATCAAAGGCCCCTTTATAGTCGTCCACGAGCGGATTGCCAGTCGGACCAAATCCCTTCTCTTTGAGTTCGTGAGATTCAAATGAATGAAAGGCGGTGTCTTGACTCGCAACCATGACGGGAGTCGGATGGCATTTGCAAAGACATAGATCGCCTTCCAGCGCAGCTTCCTTGCCCATCATCGTATCGATCCACCGCGGGCCTTGGGCGACGATACGACCAGTTGAGCCACACGCAGAGCAGGAGACCAGAGCACCAACAAAGGTCAAGGGCGTTCCGTGATGGGTGCACGTTTCGATACCTTCAGTGACGACTCCACCCGTCGAGGATTTGTCGCCCTTCTTTAGCTTGTTGCGTCGCATGCTTCATCGCGCCCCACTGTTCATGAAGCTAGATAAGTAGCACGATCAAAGCGGGATCGACAATCAGATTGATCCGGTTTTTTGTCAAAGAGTGTCTCCATGCGTCTCCACGTCACCGACGCAACGCAGAAATCCTGCGTTACGCCGGTGTCCGCCACGCAGCAACGGCAACACACCTACATGAACATCAGGAAATTCAACAGGAAGATGTTCACGATCAGCAAGGTCAGCGCGGTCGGCACCTGCACCTTGATCACCGCATTCTTATCCGGCAACTCCAGCAGCGCAGCCGGCACCATGTTGAAGTTCGCGGCCATCGGCGTCATCAGCGTGCCGCAGTAGCCCGAGAACATGCCGATCGCGACCATCACCGCCGGATTGCCGTGAAACACGCCGACCAGAATCGGCACGCCGACGCCGCCGGTCATCACCGGAAACGCGGCGAAGCCGTTGCCCATCACCATCGTGAACAGCGCCATGCCGATGCAGTACACGGCCACTGCGACAAACCGGTAGTCGAGGCTGATGTAGGCCGTGGTCACGTGAGCGACGGCCTTGCCGACGCCGGCATCCGAGAACACGAGGCCGAGCATGCCGAGCATCTGCGGCAGCACCGCGGCCCACGACAACGCATCGACCAGCCGACGCGCTTCCTTCATCGATTGACCGACGGTGTCGCGCGTCAGCACGCAGGCAATCGCGAGCGCGATCACGCAGCCGATCCCGAAGCCGATCAGCGTGACGTTGGCCTTTTCGATCAGCGGCATGCCACCGAAGATCAGATGGCTGGCCGACAACGTGATGATCACGGTGATAACCGGAATCGTCAGCGCGGGCACGAACAGCTTGTTGCCCAGGCGCGCGGCGCTGGCCTTGCGCGCTTCGAGCGACAGCAGTTTCGGCCTCGCCGCGGTCACGCCGCCGAAGCCGGCGATCAGCGCCATCACGATCACCAGTACACCGACCACGGCGGGCGGCAGCTTGTCGCCGATCAGGAAGATCAGCGCGTAGAGAATCCAGAAGCCGCCGGCGGTGAAGCGGCGCGGGTGCGCCTTGTCCGTGACGATCATGCCGCCGACAACGAGCAACACCACGCCCAGCAGCCAGAAGAGATAGGTAATCGTGAGCGTCATGCTTGGTCTCCTGCGGCGGGTTGCGCCGGCGTAACGGCAGCGGCGCTGGCGGCTGCATTGCCGCGTAACTCGCGTTCGAGTTTGCGGTCGAGCAGATACAGGCGGAAGCCGTGAATGATGAACGCGCAGATCGCGGTCGGAATGCCCCAGACAGCCACGTGAATCGGTTCGACGACGATGCCCGCTTCTTTCAGGAAGGTCGTCATCAGCACGATTGCGCCGAAGGCGACGAAAATGTCCTCGCCGAAGAACAGGCCGACGTTGTCGGTCGCCGCGGAGAATGCGCGCAGCTTGAAACGCACCGCATCGCTGATTTTGCCGAAGCGGGTTTCGGTCGCGCCTTCGGCCATCGGCGCGATCAGCGGACGCACCATCTGCGGATGGCCGCCGAGACCGGTCAGGCCGACGGCGGCGGTCAGTTCGCGCACCAGCAGATAGACGATCAGCAAACGCCCCGCGGTGGCGGCCTTGATGCCGCCGATCCACGCTTGCGCGCGTTCGCGCAGGCCATGCCGTTCGAGCAGACCGATCACGGCGAGCGGCAGCAGGATGATCAGTGGGATATTGCGCGTCTTGATAAAGCCGGTGCCGATTTCAGCGAGGATCTTTTCAGGCGGAAAGTGCGCGGCCAGACCCGTGACGATCGCGGCGGCCGCCACGATCAGCATCGGATTGAACCGTAATAAGAAACCGGCGATGATGACGGCCACGCCAATGAGCGGCCATAGACTGACAGTTGTCTGCATCTGGATCTCCAAACAGGGTTTCAACCTCGCCGCTCGTGGCGGCTAACGTGGGCCGGCGCCGGGTGTGATCCATGCGCCGTCATGCTGCCGCGGCTCTTGATGGCCGCGTTGCTTCGACTACACCTGCACCTGCACCTGCGCTTACACCTGCTGCTTTACCGCGGGTACTACGACGTGAGTCCTGCGCCTGGCAAACGCCCCGCGTGGAGCGGGGCGTTCGGGGCTGCGCAAGGGGGCTATTCGCGCTGCCTGTCTGGTTCGCGTTGGCCGACGCTCAGACGCGGGCGGCGCCGGCCGCGTGAACTTCAATGCCGGCGTCTTCCAGCGCGCGGCGGATGCGCCGCGCAAACGCCAGCGCGTGCGGACCGTCGCCGTGCAGGCAGATGGTTTGCGCGTTGAGCGGCACCCAGTGTCCGTCGACGGCCTGCACGCGGCGCTCGCGCACCATCGCGAGCGTGCGGTTCAGCACCAGTTCTTCGTCGTCGAGCAGCGCGCCTGGCTCCTTGCGCGGCACCAGCGAGCCGTCGGCGCGATAGCCGCGGTCGGCGAATACTTCTTCGATTGCGGTCAACCCCGCGTTGCGCGCGGCCGTCACGAGGCCACTGTTGGCGAGCGCGAACACCGCCACCGACGGGTCGAAATCGTGGACCGCGGATACGATCGCGTCGGCGATCTTCGCGTCGCGCGCGGCCTGGTTGTAGAGCGCGCCATGCGGTTTGACGTGCGCGATGCGCCCGCCTTCGGCCTGCGCGATCGCCGACAGCGCGCCGAGCTGATACAGCACGCCTGCGTAAATGTCGCTGGCCGGCAAGTCCATTTCCTTGCGGCCGAAATTCTCCGGATCGTTAAAGCTTGGATGCGCGCCGATCGACACGCCTTTTTCCACCGCCCAGCGCACGCAGTCGCGCATGGCGTTGGCGCCGCCCGCGTGCCAGCCGCACGCGATGTTTGCCGAACTGACGAGGTCGAGCAGCGCCTCGTCGGAGCCGCAGCCTTCGCCGAGATCGGCGTTCAAATCGATTTCCATGGTGTTCCTCTGCTCCGTATTACAGCGCTGCGACGGCCAACTGGCGCGCGCAGCGTTCTTCATGCATGGCGATCGCGGCGTCGATCTGCCGCAGATACGTGCGTTCTTCCAATAGCGCCTGACGCGCCTCATACGGCGTTGTCGGGATGAAACGAACGGCGGCGTTCAGGCGCACCTGGGCGAGCTTCCACAGATCGGCCTGGATCACCGCGCCGATCTTCGGATAACCGCCGGTGGTTTGCGCGTCGCTCATCAGCACGATCGGCTGGCCGTTGGGCGGGACCTGGATCGTGCCCGGCAGCACCGCGTGCGACAGCAGATCGGTTTTGCGGGTGCGCTTCAGTTCAGTGCCCGCGAGGCGGTAGCCCATGCGGTTGCTGTTCGGCGTGACGAGCCATTCGGTGGACCAGAAGCTTTCCTGAGCGTCGGGCGTGAAGCTGTCGTATTCCGGTCCTTGCAGCACGCGGATCGGCACGGCCCACGGCACGCCCGACGGATGCCGGCCGCGCCGCGCCGGCTCGTGAACCAGTGCGAACTTGCACCATGCGGGCGCCTTCACGCCGAACTCCGGCGCCTCGGGGCTGAAGCCGAGCTGGCCGCGCTGCGGCGGCGCGCCGACCGGCAGACGATCGCCGTCACGCAGCGCCCGGCCGCCGAGTCCGCCGAAATGGCTGGTGAGATCGGTGCTGCGCGAGCCGAGCACCGGCAAAACGTCGATGCCGCCGGCAATGCAGACATAGCCGCGCATGCCGCGCCTGGCCGCGTGCAGCACCAGCTCCTGGCCTGCTTGCGCCGGCAGGCTCCACCACGAGTAAACCGGCTTGCCGTCGAGCGTCGCGCCGAATTCCGTGCCGGTGATCGCCACCCGTGTGGCGCGCAGAAAACGCAGCACGGTGGGGCCAAAGGTGATTTCCAGGCCGGCGGCATCGGGCCGGTTGCCGACCAGCCGGTTGCCGACTTCGAGCGCCAGGCGGTCGAGCGCACCACCCATCGCGACACCGAGATGCCGGTGGCCGTGACGGCCGAGATCCTGAATCGTAGTCAGCAGACCCGCGCGAATCACATCGATCATGCGTGTATCCCCGCGATGGTGAAGCGCACCCGGTCGCCCGGTTGCAACAGCGTGGCCGGGCGGCGCGCCGGATCGAACAGCGGCAATTCGGTGCGGCCGATCAACTGCCAGCCGCCGGGCGAGGTGGCCGGATAGATGCCGGTCTGCTCGCCGCCGATGCCGACCGAACCCGCCGGCACTTCGAGCCGCGGCGACGAACGGCGCGGCGTGTGCAGCGCCGCATCGAGCCCGCCCAGATAGGCGAAACCCGGTTGGAAGCCGAGGAAGAACACCACGTATTCGCCTGCCGAATGACGCTGCACGACGTCCCGCACCGTCAAGCCGGTGTGATTGGCGACCACTTGCAGATCGGGGCCGAATTCACCGCCGTACTGCACCGGGATCTCGACTTCGCGGCCCGGCGCGGGCGCATCGCCTACCGCCTCCCAGGCGGCTCGCAACTGGCCGGCGAGCGTCTCGGGGTCGGCTTCGAGCGGATCGAAGACGAGCGTCAGGTTGTTCATACCCGGCACGACCTCCAGCACATGCGGCCAGTCGCGCGCAGCCTCGGCGGCCGCCCACACGCGCCGCTGGCATTCCAGTGTCGCAGGCGGCAACGCCTCGCAGACGAGCGCGGTATCGCCGAGCGGAAAGATTCTTGGTTGGCTCATCGGTTGCCGGCCCAGGTCGAGTTGGAGAATTCGGGCACGTCGCCCCTATGGATAGTTATCGGCATCGGGTGCACGATGTTTGAAGCGTACATTATCAATAAAATATCAACAATTTCTCAATAAGAGTTTTTGCCAGGCTCCCGGGAATCGGCGGCTCGTCGTACACTCCCGACACCTTCCCATCCTGTTTTCGAGAATCTTCACCATGTCGCGCCACCCCACCAAGATCGTCTCCTCGGAACACCTCGTGTCCGAGACGAGCGCGGAACTGTCCGAGCTGGAGTACGCGCTCATCATGGCGGGCAATGCATTCAACCGCTGGATGGTGCGCTGCATGTCGGCCGCCGGCGATAAGGACATGACCGCCATCGAAGTTTCGCTGCTGCACCACGTCAGCCATCGCGAGCGCCGCAAGAAACTGGCGGACATCTGCTTCGTGCTGAACATCGAAGACACGCACGTCGCCACCTACGCGTTGAAGAAGCTCGTAGCTAGAGGGTATGTAAAAAGCGAAAAGACCGGCAAGGAAGTGTTTTTCTCGGCGACCGGTGTGGGCCGCGAACTCTGCCTGAAGTATCGTGAAGTGCGCGAAAGCTGCCTGATCTCGACGCTGAAGGAAAGCGGCTTGACCAATGAGCAGATCGGCGAGGCTGCGCAGTTGATGCGCAACGCGTCAGGGCTGTACGACACGGCCGCGCGGGCGGCGGCGTCTTTATAACGGTTTTCGCTGCTGCGTCTGGGCGCGGGTGCGGGGGGCGCACGGCGAACGCTTGACCGTTTAATTCGCCGCGCGTGCATAGAGGCCCGCTTCGGTCACGACCAGATCGAGCGGGATGTCATGGGCCTCGCGTTGCAGCGCTTCGGTGCGGCACGCTTCATAGGCGATGCCGACCGTGACCGGCTTCGTCGGACCCGGCCACGCGGCCAGCGTGCGGTCGTAATAGCCAGCGCCGTAACCCAACCGGTAACCGGCTTCGTCGAAGCCGACGCAAGGAACGAACAGCAGATCGGGAATCACGACACGCCCCGAAGTCGGCTCAGCGATCTTGTGATGGCCGATTTTCATCGGCGTATCGGGCGTCCATGCGTGGAATTCGAGTGGCGCGCCGCGGTCTTTGACGACCGGCAAACTCGCTTCGCGTGGTGCGCCCGCCGCAAGCCAGACCGCGATCGCGGCGCGTGCGTCGAACTCGCCCGCCAGCGGCCAGTAAAACCCCACGCCGTTCACGTTGTAGCGTTTGAGCGCATCGAGTACGCGGCGGCTCAGCGCGACATTGCGCGCGGGCTCGGAAGCCGCTTGCAGCCTTGCTTCCAATAGCATTCGACGCAGCGCCTTTTTCGATTGCGCGACAGGGTTGCATGCTATGCTTGGGTTCAATTCGCGCTCCAGAAACAACGATGTCAAAACGCCTTTACCGAGTATATCGCGCGGCCGGTCTGGCGCTTGCCGCCGCGGCGCTCGTCGCGTGCAGCACAGCTTCCGCCGTCAAGCCCGTTCCCCTTTCGCAACTCTCGAACGACGACCAGATCTTCGTCCAGCTTCGCGAGGCCGCCCGCAATAACGATGCGGCGCGCGCAGCGCAGTTGGCGAGCATGATCCCGAGCTATCCGGCGCCGTCATATCTGGAGTATTTCCAGATCAAGCCGCAGCTGTTCGATTCCACCGGCCATGCGCGAGTCGACGCGTCCGATGAGCCGGTGCTGGCATTCTTGCAGAAGTACGACGGCCAGGCGATCGCCGACCGCCTGCGCAACGACTACCTCACCGTGCTCGGCACGCGCCACGACTGGCGCAACTTCGATCAGCAATACGCGCGCTTCGTGCTGAACGACGACACGCAAGTGAAGTGCTACGCGCTCGAATCGCGCGCCTCGCGTGGCGAGAATGTCGCCGAGGCGGCGCGTGCGCTGCTGGTCGATCCGAAAGTGTATGGCGACGGCTGCGTCGATCTGATCACGGCGCTGGCAGCCAACCAGCAATTCAATGCTGACGACGTGTGGCAGCAGATCCGTCTCGCCTACGAGCAGAACTACACGAATACCGGCAGCAAGCTCGTCGACGCGCTCGGCAATCAGGCGCCCGATCCGGTGCTGTTCGGTCAGGCCACGAGCACGCCGCCGCTGTTGCTGGCGCGCGGTGTCGGCCCCGATTCGCAGTCGCATCAACTCGCGTTGCTGGCGATCACGCGGATGGCGCGCAACGACCCGGCCATGGCGGCGGCCACATTCGCGTCGGTGGCGCCGTCGCTGAGTTCGCCCGAGCGTGCGATCGGCTGGGGCACGATTGCCTATCAGGCTGCTGCGAGGCAGATGCCGGGCGCGGTCGACTGGTATCGGCTGTCGGCGAATGCGCCGCTGTCGAATCCCGCGTACGAATGGCGCACCCGTACCGCGCTGCTCGCGGGCGACTGGACGATGGTGCGCTGGTCGACGGAACAGATGCCGGCGCCGCTGCGCAATCAGCCGTCGTGGGTGTATTGGCATGCGCGGGCGCTGAAGCAGGGCGGCGACACGACACAGGCAAACCAGGAATTCGAATCGATTTCTCAGGGCTTCAATTTCTACGGCCAGCTTGCCGCGGAAGAACTTGGCCAGAAGATCACGGTGCCGCCGAAAACCGGCGTGACCGATGCCGAAGTCCAGCAGGCGGGCACTACGTCGGGTTTCGATCTGGCGCAGCGTTTCTATGGGCTGAATCTGCGGCTCGAAGGCAATCGTGAATGGAACTGGCCGCTGCGCAATATGAGCGACCGGCAACTGCTCGCCGTCGCCGAATACGCGCGCCGTATCCAGCTGTATGACCGCACCGTCAACACGGCGGACCGCACGAAGAGCGAACACGATTTCTCGCTGCGCTATCTGTCGCCGTTCCGCGATATCGTCGAGCGCGATTCGCAGTCGAATGGGCTCGATATCGAATGGGCGTATGGGCTGATTCGCCAGGAATCGCGCTTCATCATGAACGCGCGCTCGGAAGTCGGCGCGAGCGGCTTGATGCAGTTGATGCCGGGCACCGCGCAACTGGTCGCGAAGAAGATCGGCCTCGGTCCGATTTCGCACGAGCAGATGAACGATATCAACACCAACATCCTGCTCGGCACCAACTATTTGTCGATGATCTACAATCAGTTCGACGGATCCGCCGTGCTGGCAACCGCCGGCTACAACGCCGGGCCGGGCCGTCCGCGCAACTGGCGGGAGTCGTTGCAGCGCCCGGTGGAAGGCGCGATTTTCGCCGAGGCGATTCCATTCCAGGAAACGCGCGACTACGTTAAGAATGTGCTGTCCAACACGGTCTACTACGCGGCATTGTTCGAAGGCCGTCCGCAATCGCTGAAGGCGCGTCTGGGTTACATCGCACCGTAAGCGCCGTGCCGCCGCCGCATCCTTCGATGCGGCGGCGCGCCACGCCAGCCGTTGCCGCGGCTTCCACCAGGGAGTCGAAAATGCGACATCAAGCCATTGCGATCATCGGCGGCTCCGGTTTTATCGGCAGCCATCTCGTCAACGCCCTAGTCGAAATGGGCAAAGACGTGCGCATCGCCACCCGTCGGCGCTACAACGCCCGCCATCTCACACTGCTGCCCATCGATGTGATCGAAACCGACGTGTTCGATCCGGTGCAACTCGCGCGTTTTGTCGAGAATGCCGATGCCGTGATCAACCTGGTCGGCACGTTGCATGGCAAACGCGGCAAGCCGTACGGCCCTGAGTTCGCGAGGGCGCACGTCGAGCTGCCGACCAGAATCGTCGCGGCCTGTGAAGGCAAAGGCGTGCATCGGCTGATTCATCTCAGCGCGCTCGGCGCCGACATGAATGGGCCGAGCATGTACTCGCGTTCGAAGGGCGACGGCGAAAAGGCCGTGCATGCGGCCAACGTGGCGTGGACGATTTTCCGGCCATCCGTGGTGTTCGGCCCGGAAGACGAATTCCTCAACAAGTTCGCCTTCCTGCAGCGCGTCTTTCCGATCATTCCGCTTGCGATGCCCGATGCGAAGTTCCAGCCGGTGTACGTCGGCGACGTTGCCCAAGCGATCGTCAATGTGCTCGATCTCGATGCGGCCGGCGGCCGTACCTACGAGCTGGGCGGCCCCACCGTCTACGCGCTCGAAGACCTTGTCAAGTTTTGCGGCGACGCGATCGGCCGCCATGCGCGAATCATCCGTCTGCCGGACGCACTCGCGCGCTTGCAGGCGTTGACGTTTGAAATGGCACCCGGCGAACCGGTCATCTCGCGCGACAATCTCGATTCGATGAAAGTCGATAATGTGATGAGCGGGCCGATTGCGCCTGAACTGGGCATCGAGCCGGCCAGCATCGAGACGATCGCGCCGGTGTATTTGACTGGCGCGTCGGCGCGCTCGCGCTTCAACTCGTTTCGCGCGAACGCGGGACGTTGAACCTTTTTCCCCTTTCCATTGATGCCAGGCATGAAACTGATTATCGGTGACAAGAACTATTCGTCATGGTCGATGCGTCCGTGGCTGCTGCTGAAGCATTTCGGCATTCCCTTTGAAGAAGTGTTGATCCACCTGGGCGAGCCTGGCACGAAGGCCGCCATTCTGGCTCACGCGCCGACCGGTGCGGGCAAGGTGCCGTGTCTGGTCGATGATGACGGGCTGCCCATCTGGGACTCGCTCGCGATCGCCGAGGCGCTGGCTGAGCGCTTCCCCCAGCACGCACTATGGCCTCGCGATGCGGCGGCGCGGGCACGCGCACGCAGCATCAGCGCCGAGATGCATTCGGGCTTCGGTGAATTGCGCTCGAACATGTGGATGAACATTCGCGCGTCGTTTCCGGGCAAGAATGCGACGCCGGGCGCGCTGGCCGACATCGCCCGCATCGACGCGCTCTGGCGCGAGTGCCTCGACGCACACGGCGGCCCGTTCCTGTTCGGCGAATTCAGCATTGCGGACGCGATGTACGCACCGGTCGTGATGCGCTTTAACACGTGGCAACCGGCGCTATCGGAAGCCGCCGCGGCTTATGTCCGTCGAATCACGACGTTGCCGGCCGTGAAGGCGTGGATCGGCGACGCGCTATGCGAAACGCACGCTATTCCCTATCAAGACGTATGCCCATGAAAATCTACGCGGTAGGTGGGGCGATTCGCGACGAGTTGTTGGGCGTACCCGTGCAGGACCGCGATTACGTGGTGGTCGGCGCGACGCCCGAGCAGATGGCGGCGCAAGGCTATCGGCCGGTCGGCAAGGACTTCCCGGTGTTTTTGCATCCGCAGACGCACGAGGAATACGCGCTCGCGCGCACCGAGCGCAAGACGGCGGCGGGCTATCACGGCTTCCAGTTCTTCTACGCGCCCGACGTCACGCTTGAAGAAGACCTTGCACGCCGCGACTTGACGATCAACGCGATGGCGCGCGAGGTGCGGCCGGACGGCGAGTTGACCGGACCGGTGATCGACCCGTTCAACGGCCAGGCCGATTTGCAGGCGCGGCTGTTCCGTCATGTCAGCGATGCGTTTCTTGAGGATCCTGTGCGGATTTTGCGGATCGCGCGGTTCGCGGCGCGGTTTGTCGATTTCACCGTGGCGCCCGAGACGATGGCACTGATGCGCAAGATGGTCGCCGATGGTGAAGTGGATGCGCTGGTGGCCGAGCGCGTGTGGCAGGAAGTGTCGCGCGGCTTGATGGAGAAGAAGCCTTCGCGGATGTTCGACGTGCTGCGCGAGTGCGGTGCGTTGGCGCGGATTCTGCCGGAGATCGACGCGTTGTTCGGCGTGCCGCAGCGGGCCGATTATCACCCTGAGATCGATACGGGCGTGCACGTGATGATGGTGGTCGATCATGCTGCGCAGCAGGGATATGCGTTGACGGTCCGGTTTGCTGCGCTTACACACGATCTGGGTAAGGCGACGACGCCGGAAGATGTGTTGCCGCGGCATATCGGGCATGAGGGGCGCAGTGTGGATTTACTGAAGCCTTTATGCGAGCGGCTGCGGGTGCCCAATGAGTGTCGCGATCTGGCGCTGCTGGTCGCGCGGGAGCATGGGAATATCCATCGTGTGACGGAGATGAGCGCGGCCGCGCTGGTGAGGTTGCTCGAGCGCAGCGATGCTATTCGGAAACCTGCGAGGTTCGCGGAAGCCTTGCAGGCTTGTGAGGCCGATGCCCGTGGCAGGCTGGGGTTCGAGATGCGGGCGTATCCGCAGGCTGAGCGATTGCGAATTGCGCTTCTGGCTGCGCGTGCGGTTGATGCCGGCGCCGTGGCCAAGCGGCTTGTTGACTCGCCGGCCGGGATTAAAGATGCCGTGCATCAGGAGAGAGTTCGGGCTGTTGAAATGGCCATTACCTGAATTTTTTTGCCCTTCTGGCGGTTCTGCTTTTTGCCTGCGCGACCAACGCCGCAGGCATAACAACCCATACCGCCGCCCAAGCCAAAGCCCCTACAAAACCTTGGCAAGAAGCGACAAAACAATCGACAAAACAAGCGTAGACATAAAAGGAAAAGGATACTCGCGCCCGAATAATCGCAAAGTCACATCACCGGGCATCCGCCCAATCCCGATCTTCCTGAGCCACGGCCAGCAGGCCGACAACACCGCCACGGCAATAAACGTAGTCAACAGCCAGCGGATCATCGCGAATCCTCAAGCAAAAAAATCAAAGCGTATGTGACCGGTCGCCACTCGAAAAAGCCATCAGCGTGTCATCCAGCCCACGCGAAAACGCAATCACCTTGAACAGCTCCCCCATCTCCGCCTCGGACAGCAACTTCTGCACCGCATTCGCCGCAGGCAAAAAACGCGTCGTATCTGAAGGATCGATCTCCGATAACGCCTCGGTAATCCCGGCATTCAACAAAAACCGTGCTTGCGAAGTAAACCCCAGCAAATCCGCCCCAGCTTCAACCCCGGCTTCGGCGATTCCGGTAAATTCCACGTGCGCGGTAATGTCCTGCAAGCCAGGATAAACAAACGGATCACCATGCGCCCGGTGCCGGTAATGACACATCAACGTGCCCTGCGCACGCTGTGCATGGTAGTACTCGTGACGCGGAAATCCATAATCGATGAAAAAGGCCGCGCCGCGCGTCAGCATCGTGCAAATGGTTCGCGTGAAAGCCGACGCCGCTTCGTGCGTCTCTGTCACGTAATCGTCGCCGGCAGTTTCGATCCCGGCGAGAAACGCGACGTCCGTAGCCGCGGAAACAGGACGGTCGCCGAAGGCAAAAGCCTCATCGCGCCAAACCACGCCGCGCTCGTGCCAGGCGCCGCCGGTAAAAGCAAACAGCCGCACCGGCATCGCGTCCAGCACCTCGTTGCCGATCACCACGCCCTCGAACCGCTCAGGCAACGCGTCGAGCCAGCGCACCTTCGCGGCCAGCGCCGGCGCGACGGCTTCGATCGTTTCGCGTTGGCGCTCACGCAATTCGCCCGACAGGTCCACGATCGAGTAGCGATCGAACGCGACGCCCAGCGCGTCGAACGCGTTCAGCAACCCGGCGGCCAGTTTGCCCGTACCGGCGCCGAATTCCATCACGTCACGCGTGCCGCTCGCCTGCAAGGCTTCGGCGAGCGGGCGTGCCAAAGTCGTTGCAAACAGCGGCGACAGTTCCGGCGCGGTGACGAAGTCGCTGCCATCGTCGGCGCGGCGGCCGAATTTGCGGGCGCCGCCGCTGTAATAACCGAGCCCCGGCGCGTACAGCGCGCGCTCCATGTAGCGGTCGAACGGCAGCCAGCCGCCGGCGGCTTCGAGTTCCGCGCGGATCTGCGCGACCAGCGCTTCGGACTGCGCAAGCGCGCTCGTGCCGGGAGCAGGTAAACTATCAGGTTGGTGAGCTTTCGGATTCATCCCCGCATTGTAAATGACCGCCTCTTTCGACACCGCCGCCGCCCGCGCGCCTGAAACGCCGCGCGTCGTGCTGATTACCGGCGCCGCCCGGCGCATCGGCCGGGCGCTCGCGCTCGGCTTTGCCGCGCGCGGCTGGGACGTGGCGGTCCACTACGGCGCGTCGCGCGTGGAGGCCGACGAAGTGGTCGCGGAAATCGTCGCGCAGGGCCGGCGGGCGGTCGCATTGCACGCGGAACTGGCCGACGAGGCTCAGGTCGAGCGGCTGCTGCCGGACTGTATCGCCGCGCTGGGCCGCCCGATGTGTATCGTCAACAATGCGTCGAGCTTCGAAGAAGACACGGCGCAGGACGTCGGCTACGAGCGTCTCCTGAAGCTGACGGCGATCAATCTCGGCGCGCCGCTCGTGCTGGCGCGTATGCTGTTCGAGGCGACGCCCGAGGCGGCGCGCGCCGACGAAAGCCAGCGCGGCGTCGTGATCAATGTGCTGGATCAGAAGCTGTACAACATGAACCCGGATTACCTGTCGTACACGCTGTCGAAGGCGGCGTTGCAGACGGCGACGGTTGCGCTCGCGCAGGCGTTGGCGCCGAAACTGCGTGTGGTCGGGCTCGCGCCCGGCCTGACAATGCAATCCGGCGATCAGACCCCGGCCAGTTTTGCAGAAGCTCACCGTACGACGCCTTTGGGCCGTGCGTCGCGGCCGGAGGATATTGTCGCCGCCGCGCTGTATCTCGCCGATGCAGCGGGCGTCACCGGAACGACGCTGGTGGTCGACGGCGGGCAGCACCTCGTGTCGCTGCCGCGCGACGTAATGTTTTTGACGGGCGCCTGAAGCGTGCGCAGCCTGCCGATAATGGCGGTTGCCCCGCTGTGAAGCATCCCCCTTGCGTGCCCCGCACGCTTTTTTCGACTGGAACGAACATGTTTGCCGCTCTTTCGCATCCCCGGCTCGCCGATTGCCGCCGGCTCTTTCTGCGCAATTACGAAGTGCACATCAACATCGGCGTGCACGACTTCGAAAAGCGCGGCGAACAGCGCGTCGTGATCAACGTCGAACTGTTCGTGCCGCTCGCGCTGTCCACGCCGCTCGAAGACAAGCTGCGCGAAGTCGTCGACTACGATTTCATGCGTTCGACCATCGCGCGCCGCGTCGAGCAAGGGCATATCCACTTGCAGGAAACGCTCTGCGACGACCTCGTCAAGACGATGCTCGACCATCCGCAAGTGCGAGCGGCGCGTGTATCGACCGAAAAGCCGGACGTCTATCCTGACTGCGACGCGGTGGGCGTCGAAGTCTTCCGTATCAAAGAGGATTGAGCCATGAATGCTCAGGAACTCCTGAACGACAACGACAGCGCGGCGGCACAAGCCACTGACGTTGCGCAAGCCGCCGCGCACGCCCCGGCGGGCAAAACGCCGCTCACGCGCCGCGAGCAGAAAGAAGCGTACGAGAACAACAAGCTGTTCAAGCGGTTAGCGCGCCAGGTCGGCGAGGCGATCGGCGACTTCAACATGATCGAGGATGGCGACAAGGTGATGGTCTGCCTGTCGGGCGGCAAGGATAGCTACGCAATGCTCGACATCCTGATGCGGCTGCGCGAACGCGCGCCGATCAACTTCGACATCGTCGCGGTGAATCTCGACCAGAAGCAGCCCGGCTTTCCGGAGCATGTGCTGCCAGAGTACCTGAAGCAACTCGACATTCCGTTTCACATCGAGAACCAGGACACGTACAGCATCGTCAAACGGCTGGTGCCGGAGGGCAAGACCACCTGTTCGCTGTGTTCGCGGCTGCGCCGCGGCATCCTGTACCGCGTCGCCGGCGAGCTCGGGGCGACCAAGATCGCGCTCGGCCATCATCGCGACGACATCCTGCAAACGCTGCTGCTCAACCTGTTCTACGGCGGCAAGCTGAAGGGCATGCCGCCCAAGCTGCAATCGGACGACGGCAAGAACATCGTGATCCGGCCGCTTGCCTACGTGAAAGAGACCGATCTGGAAAAGTACGCGGAGCTGCGCGAATTTCCGATCATTCCGTGCAATCTGTGCGGCAGCCAGCCGAACCTGAAGCGCGCGGAAATGAAGGCGCTGATTCGCGATTGGGAGAAGCGTTTCCCGGGCCGCGTCGAGAACATGTTCAATGCGTTGTCGAACATCGTGCCGTCGCATCTGATGGATCACAAGCTGTTCCCGTTTGCCGGTCTGCGCGCGAGCGGCGAGGCCGACCCGCAAGGCGATATCGCGTTCGACGAAGAACCGTGCTCGACCGATACCGGCGACGGCGCAACACTCAACAGCGCGAAGCCGATCTCGATCGTCCAGTTCGACGATCTTTGAGCGGCTCGCAATAGCTCGGAAACCGCAGCCCGGAAACCGCGTGTTTCCGGCTATTTCAGCCTGTAACAAGGCCCTGCCGGCGGCCTTGCCGTCAGAAGCTGCATGATAGAATTGCCGGCTCCAAACTCGTCTCTTTGCCGACGCCATGAACATCGTGATTTTGGCGGCAGGCACCGGTAAGCGCATGCGGTCCGCGCTTCCCAAGGTGCTCCATCCTCTGGCTGGCCGGCCACTCCTCGCTCACGTTATCGATACCGCTCGCACGCTCAAGCCCACGCGTCTGGTCGTGGTGATCGGCCATGGCGCCGAAGCGGTGCGTCAAGCCGTGGCGGCGCCGGACGTCCAGTTCGCCGTGCAGGAGCAACAGCTCGGCACCGGCCACGCGGTGCAGCAGGCGCTGCCGCTACTCGATCCTGCCTTGCCCACGCTCGTGCTGTACGGCGACGTGCCGCTGACCCGCGCCAGCACGCTGCAGGCGCTGACCGACCGTGCGAGGCAGGGCGGCTATGGCGTTCTCACCGTGACGCTCGACGACCCGAGCGGCTATGGCCGTATCGTGCGCGACGCGCAGGGCAAGGTCTCGCGCATCGTCGAACAGAAAGATGCGACGCCTGAACAACTGGGCATCGCCGAAATCAACACCGGCATCATCGTCGCGCCGACCGGGCGCCTCGGCGGCTGGCTCGCTTCGCTGAAGAACGACAACGCGCAAGGCGAGTTCTACCTGACCGATGCTGTCGAACTGGCAATCGAGGCAGGGCTTGAAGTCGTGACCACGCAGCCGGACGAAGCGTGGGAAACGCTCGGCGTGAACAGCAAGCAGCAGCTTGCCGAACTCGAACGGATTCATCAGCACAACGTCGCCGATGCGTTGCTGGTCGCGGGCGTCACGCTTGCCGATCCGGCGCGGCTCGACGTGCGCGGCACGCTCGAATGCGGGCGCGACGTGTCGATCGACGTCAACTGCGTGTTCGAAGGCCGCGTGACGCTGGCCGACAACGTGACGATCGGGCCCAACTGCGTGATCCGCAACGCGACCATCGGAGCCGGGACGCGCGTCGATGCGTTCACGCATATAGAGGGCGCCGAAGTCGGCGCGAACGTCGTGCTCGGGCCGTATGCGCGGCTGCGTCCTGGCGCGTCGTTGCAGGACGAATCGCACGTCGGCAATTTCGTCGAGGTGAAAAACGCGGTGCTCGGTCACGGTTCGAAGGCGAATCACCTGACCTACATCGGCGACGCGGATATCGGCGCGCGCGTGAATATTGGCGCAGGGACCATCACCTGTAATTACGACGGCGCAAATAAATTCCGCACGATCATCGAAGACGACGTGTTCGTCGGCTCCGATACGCAACTCGTCGCGCCGGTGCGCGTGAAGCGTGGCGTGACGATCGCTGCGGGCACGACCGTCTGGAAGGACGTCGAAGAAGACATGCTGGTCCTGAACGACAAGACGCAAACAAGCAAGACGGGCTATGCACGCCCGACTAAAAAGAAAAGCTGATGGGCATGCCGCGCGTGAGGCGCGCTCCTTGAAACCCAGCACTGAAAAGGAATTAAGCCATGTGTGGCATTGTCGGCGCGGTTGCGCAACGTAATATCGTTCCTGTCCTGATCGAAGGGCTGCGTCGCCTCGAGTATCGCGGCTACGACTCGTGCGGCGTCGCCGTGCTCGGCAACGACGGGCCGCGCCGCGCACGCAGCGTTGCGCGCGTGGCGGATCTCGACGAGCAGGTGCGCGAAAGCCGTCTTGAAGGCATCACCGGGATCGCGCACACGCGCTGGGCGACGCACGGCGCGCCGGTGACGGACAACGCGCACCCGATCTTCTCGAAAGATGCGCTAGCGTTGGTACACAACGGCATCATCGAGAACTACGAGTCATTGCGCGAAATGCTGCGGGGCAAGGGTTACGCGTTCGTGTCGCAGACCGATACAGAGGTTATTGCGCACCTGATCCACAGCCTGTATCGCGGCGACCTGTTCGCCGCCGTGCGCGAGGCCGTCGGGCAGTTGCACGGCGCGTACGCGATCGCGGTGCTGCACAAGGATCAGCCGCATACGGTGGTCGGCGCGCGGCAAGGTTCGCCGCTAGTCGTGGGTCTGGGTAACGGCGAGAACTTCCTCGCTTCGGATGCGTTGGCGCTGGCCGGCAGCACCGAACGCTTCATTTTCCTCGAGGAAGGCGACGTTTGCGAACTGTCGCTCGACGGCGTTCGCATCGCCGATCGTGACGGCAACGAAGTGCAGCGCGACGTGCGTCAGGTTGCTGCGTATGGCGGCGCGGTCGAGCTCGGCCCGTATCGCCACTTCATGCAAAAGGAAATTTTTGAGCAGCCGCGCGCGATCACCGACACGATCCCGCCAGCCGATTCGTTCGACGCTTCGCTATTCGGCGAGGGCGCGGACAAGGTGTTCGCGGACATCGATAGTCTGCTGATTCTGGCGTGCGGAACAAGCTACTACTCGGGGCTGACCGCGAAATACTGGCTCGAATCGATCGCGAAGATTCCGACCCAGGTTGAGATTGCGAGCGAGTATCGCTATCGGGAGTCGGTGCCGAATCCGAAATCGCTGGTAGTGGTGATTTCGCAGTCGGGAGAGACGGCGGATACGCTGGCCGCGCTGAAGCATGCTCAGTCGCTCGGGCATAAACATACGCTGGCGGTGTGCAACGTGGGCACGAGCGCGATGGTGCGCCAGACCGAGTTGTCGTTCCTGACGCATGCGGGGCGCGAGATCGGTGTGGCGTCGACCAAGGCGTTCACGACGCAACTGGTTGCGCTGTTCGTGCTGGCCGTGACGCTCGCGAAGCTGCGCGGGCATGTGAATGCGGCGCAGGAGGCGAACTATTTCAAGCAGTTGCGCCACTTGCCGGCCGCGTTGAATAGCGTGCTGGCGTTGGAGCCGCAGATCATCGCATGGTCGGAAGAGTTTTCGCGCAAGGAGCATGCATTGTTCCTCGGGCGTGGGTTGCATTACCCGATCGCACTTGAAGGCGCGTTGAAGCTCAAGGAGATTTCCTATATTCACGCGGAAGCGTATCCGGCCGGTGAGCTGAAGCATGGGCCGTTGGCGCTCGTGACGGAAGCGATGCCGGTGGTGACGGTGGCGCCGAATGACGCGCTGCTGGAAAAGCTGAAGTCGAATATTCAGGAAGTGCGGGCGCGCGGCGGTCAGCTTTATGTGTTCGCGGATGCGGATACGAAGATCGTCAATGACGAAGGCCTGCATGTGATCCGGATGCCGGAGCACTATGGCTTGCTGTCGCCGATTCTGCATGTGGTGCCGTTGCAGTTGCTGGCTTATCACACGGCTTGTGCGAGGGGCACGGATGTGGATAAGCCCAGGAATCTGGCTAAGTCGGTTACGGTGGAGTGAGGGGCGGGGCGCTGGGCGCCTGTTTCCATGTGCATAAAAGTCTGTAACTGTGCATAAAAGTTCGTATTAAACCCGACTTGTATATAAAAGTTTGTACCAACGGTGCACGGGTATAGGTAGCTGAAAAACTCTTCACCGTGCCCTGCTGCAAGAGGCTATCGACGGACACGGCGCTTTGTCTATTTGCCAGATGCGTGGCAACTGACATTGCGCCACCGCTGCTTGCCGTTTCGCAGGTCAAGTTTCTCGCGTGAATCACCCAAGCTACGCGCGAGCGCCCAAATCAGCCAGAAAATCTCGGGCGCGCTCCGACAAGCTGGGGGCAAGATTCAGGACCCGGGTGGCCGCCATGGCAACCCGGGGACGCGCGCTCTCCTCCAGATCGTTGGCAGCTGTCGTCAACCAGTCTGGAAACTTGTCTGTCAGCGCGTCAACCAGCACTGCGGCCTGCCGTCGGTCCTTATCCGCTTTGAGTGCGCGCGACGGGTCGCGAAGCGTGCTGACGATTAGCTTGTGAAGAGCAAACCTCGCGGGGTCCGGCAGCATCACTGGGACGACGTGTTCCTTGCCGAGGATAAAACCGCGCGCCGGGCTTGATACCAGATACTTAAAGTACGGAAGCCCCGTTGCGTGTGCGCGCAACTGGGGCAAGGCCTTCGTCTCGTACGCCTCGGTACCCGGCACGAGCAGGTCCACCTTGAGGGGCTGTCCTCGAGCCTTGAACGAGGTTGGGGGCTTTCGTGAGTCCAGCTCCGGCACCTCTAGAAAGGGGATACTGCTGTCACGCAGGATGTCGAGAAAGCTACGGTCTTCCGGGATGGCCACCGAAATTGTCCCCGTGCTGCCGTTGTCGATATCCTCGGTCCTGTAGTTTGCAGGCAGACGAACGCCGAGGCTGTTCAGGAGCGCGCCAAATGCGTGGGAGCCGACGAGCACTCCGCCGTGGCTGAAGATGCTGGCGTTAAAGAGCGTTGCGAGGGTTAGCGCCGAAGAATTGTCGGCAGCAGCAAAACCCGCCTTGCGCAGAACCTGGACATCGGTGGCAAGCACGCGCATCTCCGTGCTCTCCAGTAGTTTCGCCTCGAGCGCAGCGTCGGTGGCAGCTTCTCCCGCGCGGCCCAGTGAGGTTTCCTTGTGCTTTCCTGACGCCAGATAAACCCGCCAGTAGATGTACGTTTTCCCGTCGACGGTCTTCCGCGCAGCGGAGCCCGGAGAATGCAGCGGGATGTGTGGTTGCGTGCTGGCGCGCTCGGTGACAGAGGAATACAGCGTTTGCAGTGCGTCGTTATGGAAGCTGGCCATGGCTAAGAACCCTTTATACCCTATGATTACATATTAGGGTATAAAGGCCGCGCCCGTCAAATTTATACCTTGATATCGCATTGCGAGGGATAATTTCACCCGGCTTGCGAGTCAGGAGATGCCTTCGGCGGCGTGTGACTATCGCGAGCGGGGTGAGGTTCGCGCCAAGCCAACCAAATCAGAGAAAATATGTTGATGTCCGCATCGGAAGGCTACAGAAAGCAATTCCTGTTCAGTCTGTGGCACGCGACCGACGCATGCCCGGAATGCCCGCGAGCGCGGGCATCGGTGCGGGCAGCTACTGTACGGGTTGAGTACTTCGACTGGAACTCGCCGCGCACGAGCTGCGCATCGGTTGCCTATACGCATGCGCGATTCCGCATCGAGGCATTCGACAAGCTCGGCAACGCAGTCATGGTTCGCGCACCATCGGTGAGTGCGAAGTCGACCTGTTCCAGCGATTATTTCAATGTGTCGGCGAGCAACGGCAAAGCAACCTTGATCGGCGGTCCGATGCAATCCGCTTCAGCGCCTACAACTCCGGACGCGCCAGATCGCTGCTCACGATATGTTCGCCATACACTTGCGCCGCCGCGACCGCTTCCAGTTTGGTCGCGAACGGCCCAAGTTCCGGCGCGCCGTCGAATGGGAACAGCACGCGGCCGTCGGTGGTTCGAACCACTTTCAACACGCCGAAGAAGCGCCGATAGCCAGCCAGTTTCGACGTCGCCGAAACTTCAAAGTCGTCCTCGGACGTCGCGGGTACGCTGGGAATAAATGCGGTCTTGCTCATAACTGAAAACATCTCTTGTTCGATGGAGCTGCACCTGCCCGGAAGGCGAGCGCTTCACCCGGTTGTCCCGGGGAAGGCAATTCGCCGGCGGCGTTCATTGTCTCAAATCTCAACGGATTCAACCCGAGAAGCAACACGCCGGCTGCTCGCCTCATCACGCGCCCTTGAGCGCCGCCTCATGTTCGGCCGCGAGCGCCACGTCCATCTCGCTCACTTTCACGAAACTCGGCCGCGAGCAAATGCGCCTGGCGTACTCGAGCACTACCGGCGTTTCCGGCACCAGCTTGAACCTCATCCCCCAATGCAGCGCGATGCCCCACAAGATATCCGCGGCGGAAATCCTGTCTCCGAGCAAATAGGGGGACGCTTGCAACTGGCTGGCCACGGTCCCGATCATCGAATCGAAATCGCCGTAAGGTGAGGTGGCCAACGGCGCCGGTTCACGCTTCATCGCCTTGTCGACCAGCGCCGGCTCGTAGCACGCCGCGTAGTACACCAGCCATCGAAGATACGGCCCGCGCGACGGATCGTCGAACGCCGGCGCGAGGCCGGCTTCGGGAAACAGGTCGGCCAGATAGATAAAGATGGCGACCTGCTCGGTGACCAGCGCGTCACCGTGATATATCGCCGGCACCTTGCCAAGCGGGTTGATCGCGAGATACGGCGCCTTGCGCTGCTCGCCGGCCTTCATGTTCAGCACCCTCAACTGATACGGGGCGCGGAGTTCTTCAAGCAGCGTGAGCGCGCTGACGGAGCGGCATTGCGGTGAATGGAACAGCGTGATCGTGCGGTCTGTGGTCATGGCGAGGCCCCTGGTTAAACGTCTTAAGGAACGGCAACGGTGATACGGCGCCGGGTCCACTCATCCTAAGCGCCCATACCTGTCAGTTGGACTTGCCCGCATGCGAGCCAGCCGCCTACTTTCCATTCTGATGACGCTGCAAGCGCGCGGGCAGGTCACTGCCCAGTCGCTCGCCGACGAATGCGCGGTCTCGCTGCGCACCATCTATCGCGACGTCGATGCATTGAGCGCCGCTGGCGTGCCCGTGCATAGCGAGCGCGGCGCGGAAGGCGGCTACCGTTTGCTCGACGGCTACCGGACGCGGCTCAACGGTTTGTCGTCGCCATTCGCGCGCGCCGCGGCCACGATAAGCGAGCCGGATGCCGAGGACGGCTGGTGCACCATTACGCTGCCGGTCGGCTCGGTGAGGCAGGCCTGTGCGGCGTTGTTGCGCTTCGGCACCGAAGCCGAAGTGCTGGCACCGCCCGAATTGCGCGCGCTGATGGCGGAGGTTGCTGCCGCGTTGCATCGTCGCTACGGGCAATGACGCTGCCGCTTGGCTTTCTCAACGGACGATGCGCGGCACGCTTCAAGGAAGCATTTGGCCAGAACATCTTCGCGGATCGCACCAAGGCGTTCACGCAAGCAATGTCCGCGCTAAAACCTGAAACATTGGCCCGGCCCGCTTTGGTCAGACGAATTTTGGGGCAGCGCTATAATGCGCCAATCATTTTCCTTCTCCGCCCTCCGCCCTCCGCCATGAGCCGGCTTCTTTGCCTGATCGTGCTTTCGCTCGGCCTGATGCAAGCCGCAATGGCCGAGGAAAATGCTGACCGAATTTCCGCGTATCTGACGCACAAATTCGGTCTGACGAAGGACAAGGCTCAAAAGATTTCGGACGCAGTGCAATCCGCCGCTTCGAAGTATTCACTCCCGCCGGCACTGCTGCTGGCGATCATCTCGATCGAATCCCGCTTCAAGGAAAAGGCCAAGGGCGCCAATGGCGCAACCGGGTTGATGCAGGTCGTGCCGGGCGCCCACAGAGGGCTGCTGAGAAACGTCAAGGACCTCACCGAGCCGACCGCCAACATCGAAGTCGGTTCGGCGATCCTGTACGGCTACATGCGCTCGGCCAATGGCGACCTGAACGCGGCGCTCAAGAGCTACGGCGGGTCGCGGGCATACGCGCAGAAGGTGAGCTTGCGCGTCGAAGACTTCGCTGAAGTAGCCGGCTCGCAGGACGCAGCGCAGCACCCGGACGCGCAGGCCGGCATGTGCGAGGCTCGGTCGGCCGATCGCTGTGCGGCGCCGGGCAACTGGGCCAACTACTTTGCGATGCCGACCGGCAACGCTGCCGGGGCAATCGGCGCGCCGGGGTCGTCGAACGGATTGCCCGCGGCGTCGAACTGAGCGCCTGCTTCTTTTCTCTTTTTCCATTTACGTTGCGACGGACCTCGGCGCTGTAACGGGCGATCACGTCGTGTAAGGCGACGCGAGGCGCGGCTGCGCGCCTTTTACGCAGCTTGCGCAACGGCTCTACAATGCCTCTCCATTCGAGTTCACGTAGCGCCCCTTCCGATCGACCATGTTCACCTCGTTTTTCAAAACCACCACCGCCTCGCTGTTTGGGTTGCTCATGCTTGCGGCTTGCAGCAGCGCTCCGCAGCCGAAATTTCAGCAGGAATTGTTCGAAACGGGTGCGAGTCCGTACGCACGCAACTTCAACTCGAATACCACCGATACCTGCGAGGCCGCGCGCCGCGCCTTGCTGAGCCAGGGCTATCTGACGACCATGACGCGCACCGACACCGTCGACGGTACAAAGAATTTCCAGCCCACCGGAGATTCGCACGTCGTCGTGGAGTTTCATGTCGTCTGTACGCCGGGTGAAGAGGCGAGCGATACGAGCATCGTCTACGTGAACGCCGTGCAAAACGGCTTTGCTCTGAAGAAAAGCGATACGTCGGCGAGCGTTGGCCTGAGCGTACTGGGATCGTTGTCGCTGCCGATCCGTTCGAACAGCGACGCGATGGTCAAGATTTCAAGTGAGACCATTCCGTCGGGCAAGTTCTACGACCGCTTCTTTGGACTCGTCGATCACTATCTGCAGACGGTGGTGCGCACTCAGCCGGTGGCTAACAGCTGCATCGAGACGCGCATATTGCCGATGCCTGTCGAAGCTACGGTACCAGCGCCAGCCGTGGCGCTGCCCGATGCGGTGGTGGGGCAGGCTGCTTCCGCACAACCTGCACATGGGAGCGTGGCGCCCTGATCGCCTTCAGCTGCGGTTGCTTCGTGGCTGTGTTCAGCGCACGCTTAGCCTTTGATTTCAGCGTGCAGCGGTACTTGTCCTATGTCTTTTTACTTCATGCGTATATATATGTAGTAATAGTTAACAAGGGTTAACCCCTTCTGTGGATAAGTCTCAAATTCCCCGCCGCATCAGCAGCATGCGAAAACGATAACCTTGCGGAACACATCTGTAGAAAAACTACAAAGGCGGGATAACTTTGGCGGTGCTCGCGAACTGTCACGCATTATCAAGATTCCGCGCACAGGCTGTCCGACGCCCTATCCCGAAGTTATCCATAGGCAGATGTGGATAACTCAAGCGCTTCGCAGTGCCTCGGCATTCCGCTTTCCACCGGCTTTTCATCCACGCCATCCGCTCGCCACCGTACATACTTCGGCGCCCGGATGCGCGCACATTGAAGACGGACGGTACGAAGATTGCGTCTCTCTTTTTGCAAGCGCAACTGTTGCTATTTAGTCAAAACCATTTCAGCGACGGCCGATCCAGGCATAGAGTTAAAGTGTTTTCTGAAGTTATTGGTGCAGTGCGGGGGGTGCGATGAAACGCAGAACAGCACGACAGCTAGTCCGTCTTCTTTCGGATATCAGACATGCCGCTCACTGCAGCACGCTGCGGGCGGCGGCGACCAACCGGGCCATCGCCCTCGCATCCGCCGAAGACGACGCGGACGCAGCCGGCGAGAGTGACGAAAGCACCGAGGCCGCGCGCGAATCGCGTCACGACAAACCGGCCCGGAGCGAATCATGAGATCCGCGAGCGAACAATCGCTGCGTTTCCTTGTCGAGAAATGGCTGGCGCCCGGGCCGTCAAGTCCGGTTCACGTTACCGAATTCAGCCGTACCCGCCTGGGTGGCAGGCGTTATGTACGCGTCGAGGCGTCATTGGAAACCGGCTCGCGTGGTTTGTTTTTCTTTCGTCACGACGACGGCTGCTGGTGCGTGTTTCCACCCACCGCGGACAACCCAAAAATTTTTATACAGCCGCGCGCGGCTTAGTGTCGAAGCGCGCGGAGATCGACCCGCGCGCGTCCGCGACGCCACGCCGGCATCGCCTGAAACACGATCAAACCCGCCAGCAAGCGCACATCCGAACAGTGCCCGCGCCGATAGCATCTCGCCGAGCACGAGCCATCCCGCCAGCGCGGCGAACACACCTTCCATGCTGAAGATCACCGTGGCATGCGCCGGTGCCGCATGCATCGTCGGATGCGTTGGGACTTCAAATGAGCCGACGTCGGATCCCACGCTGGGGCGGCTCCTGCGCGATAATCGCGCAACGGCCATGATACGGTCCACGAGACGACAGCGCAGCCGAGCCAACCGATTTTCAGGCAAGCACAATGGATGAGAAAGACTGGATCGCCGGTGCTGCGAAGGCGCTTGCGATCATCGAGGCATTCGACGAAGAGCACGCGCGCATGACGCCGACCATGGTAGCCTCGCGCGCCGCGCTGTCGCGCACGGCGGCGCGCCGCTACTTGTTGACACTGCGCGAACTCGGCTACGTGGATACCGACGGCAAGTTGTTCTGGCTGGCGCCGCGGGTGCTGCGGCTCGGCCAGTCCTATCTGGATTCGGCGCGCTTGCCGCGCACCGTGCAGCCGTTCCTGCAGCGCATTACGGCGACCGTGCAGGAAACCGCGCTGGTCGCGATTCTCGACGAGCACGACGTGGTCTACGTCGCGCGCAATGGCGTGAACCGGGCGATGGCCGTCGGTTTCGTGCTCGGCTCGCGGGCGCCCGCGCCGTTGTCGTCGGCGGGCCTGGTTCTGCTGGCGTTTCGCGCGCCGGATGACATCGAGCAGTGGCTCGCCTCGTATCCGATCAAGGTGTTCACGCCGCACACGTATTCGACCATCGAGAAGTTACGCGAGGTGCTCGGCGAAATCCGCCGCAATGGCTATGTCGTCACCGACCAGCAACTGGAATTGGGTATGCGCGGCGTCGCCGTGCCGCTGCGTGACCGGCACGGCTCGGTGGTGGCGGCGATCAGTGTCAGCATGCCGATCGGCCTGGAGTCGGCGAACGCCGCGCTGCACCGGGTGCTGCCGACCTTGCAGGAAACTGCCAGCCTGTTGCGTAATCTGGTCTAAAGCGACGCTCCAGGTCATTGCCCTAATACGGCATGCTTAATGAGTGAAAGCATCACGAAAGCAACGTGTCTCCCGGAAAATACAGATCGAGTTTTGGGCATGACAAACCGCCTACACTGCGTAATACTCTCCCGCGGGGAGCGGGAAGGCGCCTCAAGCCATGTCTGCTTCACCGTGCAGCTATTTCATTCACATTGACTCAGTCGTCCAGGTTTGGGGAACAACACATGAAGAAAGTTATCATCTCGCTCGCAGCCGCATCGATCGCTCTGGTTTCGGTTCAAGCTTTCGCACAAGCTTCTGACGCTGCTCCGGCAATGGCAGCACCGGCTAGCGCCACGAAGCATCACACCAAGAAGCTGAAGACGCACGGCAAGCACGCTTCGGTTTCGGCAGCAGCTTCGGCAGCTGGCACGAACGACAAGGGCACGGCGAACTAAGCTGACGCTTGGGTTCGTCGGGCGAGCTTCGCCGGTTCGCGTCTGTGCGCCGCTAGTCGGCCAGTGCAGGGCGGTTCCGGTTCGGCGTCACCAGCAAAAAGGCCAGAGTTTATGCTCTGGCCTTTTTGCATTTGGGCCGCGGTTTGCCGGCCGTGATGCGGACAAAACGCTGCAACGGCGCGCTCGACTGCGCTTAGCCAGCGAGGCCGCGCTTGATGACCTCGTTCAGCAGGCCGCTCATGCCTTCCGGATGCGTGGCAGCCCGCTCCTTCAGTTCAGCGACCAGGTCGCCGTTCAGCTTGCAGGCAAACGCGACCAGGCCCTGTGCCTGATCGAGCTTGCGCTGCTCGCGGCGGTCGAGCTTCGGCTCGGCAGCCGCGGCTTTGCCGAAACGGTCGGCGGTAGACCGCTTCATTGCGTTGTTCAGCTTGAGTGCCTTGTTCTTTTCAAGGTCGGTTTTTTTCATCGCCATACGGAAGGCCTCTGCCAGATAGGTAATCCCGCATTGTACGCATCGCGCCGCACGTTACGTGAGCGGCGGCACTCGCGGCTCAGACGGGAGGTAAGCGGACCGGCTTTGCGCACCGGCCACGCTGTCCATCAACGCGCGCATTCTTTGCCAGTGCGTGCCTTCCCAGAACACGCGCCGGCAGACGTCGCAGGTGACGAATTGCGTATGCCGTTCCAGCACGCCTTCGGGCGCGCGGCCGGCGACATCTTCTTTGGCGATACGCCGCAGCGGCGCATTGCACATCAGGCACAAACGAAACGGCTGCGCGCTGCCGGCCAGATCGAGCCGTTCAAACACTTCGCGCAATTGCTCGCGGGGCCGCAAGGTGCGCACATAGCAGCCGTGCGTGATGGTGCGGCGTTTTAATAACTCACGGTCGCGTGTCAAAACGATGCGCTGTTGTTCGGCGGCGAGCGCTTCGATATCGGCGTCGGGATAATGGTTGTCGTAGAGCGTATCGAAGCCGGCCAGCCGCAACAGCGGTGCGAGACCGCCCAGATGCGCGTCGGCGATGAAGCGCATGACGCGCAGCGGCCGTTCGCGCACGCGTAACAGCGGCTGGATGTCGAGCGCTTCAAACTTCGGATAAACGGCAATGCGGTCGCCGTCCGACAGCGGGTGATTGAAACCGACCGATTCTCCGTTCACCAGAATCAGCTCGACTTCGGTATGCGGTACGCCGAGCGCCTCGATCATGTGCTTCGCGGTGGCGCCGCGCGCGCACGCGCAACTGAACGCGCGCCGGCGCAGCGGCCGGGCGAGAAAATCGTTCAGCTCCTCATAGAAGCGGAAAGTCGCGGTGACCATCGTATCAGTATCGCACCGTGTTTCGATGCGCGCTGTCCTGCACGTGTAGCGCGGGTGTGCTTTACTTCCAGTTCTTTAGAAGATGGAGCGACAGATGGACATCGGTTTTATCGGTCTCGGCGAGATGGGCGCCGCGATGGTTGCAAACATTTTGAAAGCCGGGCATCAGGTGCGCGTGTGGAACCGCTCGCCGGAACGCGCGCGGCCACTTGCGGACGCAGGCGCGCGGATCGTCTCGACGCCGGCCGAAGCGTTTGCGGGCGACGCCGTGTTCTCGATGCTCGCCGACGATGCCGCGCTGCGCGAAGTCATCACTGCGTCGCTGCTGGAACACGCGCCGCGCGGGTTGATCCACGTGAACATGGCAACCATCTCGGTGGCGCTGGCCGAGGAACTGGCGACGGCGCACGCGTCGCGCGGCGTCAACTATGTCGCCGCGCCGGTGATGGGGCGGCCGGATGTCGCGGCGGCGGGCAAGCTGACGATCGTCGCCGGCGGTCCCGCCGAGGCGATTGACCGCGTGCAGCCGATTTTCGATGCCATCGGCCAGAAAACGTGGCGCATCGGTTCACTGCCGCAGCAGGCGAACGTGATGAAGCTGGCCGCGAACTTCATGCTGGCCGCGGCCGTCGAGACGCTCGGCGAGGCGGCCACGCTGGTGACCGGTCACGGCCTCGCCATGCAGGATTTCCTCGATGTGATCACGAGTGGCATTTTCCCGGGGCCGGTTTATCAGGGCTACGGCAAGATGATCGCCGAGCAGCGCTACGAGCCGGCCCTATTCAAGGCGCGCCTCGGGCTGAAGGACGTGCGCCTTGCGCTGGCAGCCGCCGACGCGGTGACGACCCCGCTGCCGATCGCAAGCGTCGTGCGCGACAGCCTGCTGGAAGCGGTGGCTCATGGCGACGGCGAGAAAGATTTCGCGGTGCTGGGCGAGGTGGCGGCGCGGCGGGCAGGGCGCTGAGCATCGGCGTGTGGGCGTAGCGCGAAGGCGCGCCCGCGGGCGTGTGCCAGGCTTCGTACCCGGGTGCTGTGCCGCCCGGGCTTCCCGCTGCGAAGCGGCAGCACGGCAGTGCCGTGGATCCGCGCGGGCGGGCATAATAGCCGCCCGATCCTCTTTCCCGCGTTGATCCACATGAGTCTGCATACCTGGTGGCTGTTCGCCGCCACCGTCTTCGTCGTTTCCGCGATTCCCGGTCCGAACATGCTGCTGGTCATGACACACGGCGCCCAGCATGGCTTGCGCCGCTCCAGCGCGACCATGGCCGGCTGCCTGTCGGCGCTGGTGCTGATGCTGGCGGTGTCGGCGGCGGGCCTTGGCGTGTTTCTCGAAGCATGGCCGGCGATGTTCAACGCGCTGCGCATGATCGGTGCGGCGTACCTCGTCTATCTGGGCATCAAGGCATGGCGCGCACCAGCCGACGAAGCCGCCGCGGGCGTTGCCGACGAGTTGGCCGCAAAACCCGCGCGTTCGCGCATCGCGCTGTTTCGCAACGGCTTCCTGGTGGCTGGCAGCAACCCGAAAGCCATCCTGTTCGCCGCCGCGCTGCTGCCGCAATTCATCGACGCCGCGCAGCCAAAACTGCCGCAGTTCGGCGTGCTCGTTGCCACCTTCGCGACGATCGAGGTGAGCTGGTATCTGGTGTATGCCGGATTCGGCGTGCGGATCGGCGCCAAATTGAAAAGCCGCAGCGTCGCGAAGGTGTTCAATCGTCTGACGGGTGGTGTGTTTGTCGGCTTCGGCGCAATGATGGCGCTGGTGCGCCATTAGGCGCAGGGTGCCGGCTCGAATTCAATCGACAAAATGTTGCGGATAAGCAACGTTGAGGGTCAACCCTAATTCTGATGTTGCGCCGCACCAAACCATTTGCTATAGTTTGCCTTGTCTCCTCCATGTCTCCTCTGATATGGATTCAGCCCGCCAACTTAGGTGGGCTTTTTTTTGCCTTGAATTTCGCGCTTTCGCACATCGCCCAAACCAGAAAACACAAAGCCGGCGAGCCCCGTGAACGGGCCGCCGGCTTTGTCGCATCTGCGTTTGCGTCGAACCTGGAACTTAGAACTTGTACGAGACCGCCAGGAACGAAATGATCGGATCGGCTTTTAGCTCCGCCCTGGAGACACTCAGTTCCGTGCCGTCCGCCGCCTTGACGATGACCGACGAGGTCGTTTTCAGCGGAATGTACGTGACCGAAGCCACCATGCCCCAGTGATCGGTGATGTTGTACGACAGACCCGCATTGAATACCGGCTGCCATGACGACGAAGCCTTCGCCGACACCTGCGTCTGCCCCGGCTTGCCCGCGCCTGCTGCCAGCACAGCGCCGAGGTTGTTCTGCGTCGAGGTCACGAAGTTCGGACTCAACTGGACATCGGAGAACCAGTTGTACGACACGCCGATACCGACGAACGGCCTGAATTTCGCGGTCGGCGCATTGAAGTAGTACTGGAACAGCAGCGCCGGGCTCCACTGGCGCACGCTCTTCACGATCGGATTGGCCTGCGGATCGCCGAGATTCTGCTGGCCGAGCGCGCCTGCCGGTCCCGGCGGCTTGATGGTGCCGTGCCCGTAGATCTTGAAGACCGGCGGCACGCCCGCCACCGTCGATACCGCGATGTGATCGGTGAGGTAATGGCTGAACACGAGGCCGGCGGTATCGGCGTTATTGGACGACAACCCCGTGCCGGACGACGTGAAGGAGCTCGGCAGACGCAGCGGGGTGTTGATTGGCGTCGGCGCGACGTTGGTGGTCAGCGGCGTGCTCGAATTCTGCGGCATCACGTGGAACCAGCCGAGCACGGCGACGTTGTCGCCCGCATGTTGCGCGTGAGCACTGGCGGACAGGCAAGCGGCCAGTATCGCGAGATAGATTTTTTTCATGTTGTTCCTCCTCCTGAAGCGTGCCTCGCAAGACGCGCGGCGACGGCCCGGTTACCCGGCCGTTGCGCTGAATACGCTGTGCCCTGTAGACACCGGCTGCCGCGTCGATGTATACGCAGCAGCCGGGACGCGAACGCCTCGGTGCGTGTCGACGACGCGTGGCTTCACCCGTTACTGGACGAAGGCGCCGATCGTGAAGTACGGCGAAGCCGCGTTGGTCAGATCGAGGTAGCCGAATACGCCGCCCGTGAAGATCATCTTTCCGGTCGGTGTGGCGCCGGTCGAAGCGCCCACTTGCGTCGTCGTCACCACACCCGGTACGGCTTGCGTGAAGTCCAGATTCAGTGCCGTCGCGAGCGATGCCTGCGACGCGTTGAACGGATCGAGCAGCGTCGCCTGCGTGCCTTCCAGAGCGGTGGTGCGATAGTTGAACTGGCTATCCACGCCGATGTACTCGCCGTTTTGCGAGTTCACCGCGATCGAGCTTTGCGGCGCCAGAATCGAGATGCCCGATTCGTCGTCCGCATACGGTCCGAGTTCGCCGTTCTGCGGCACGGTGACCGACGAGTTCGCCGCGCCGGCGCGAACCAGGATCGGCACCAGCTGATTGCGCAGCTTGCCGACGATCATGTAGCCCCTGGCTTTCGGCGTCGTGGCGAGCGTGGGCTTTGCCTGACCCTGGAACTTGTCGGTTTCGAACGCGCCGCTGCCGTCGGGCGACTGCACGAAGTTCGTGCCCGGCTGCTGGCACTTGCCCGCGTTGACCCCGGAGTTGTCGCACTCGATCCACGTGCCGTCCGCGTTGATCGTGATCTTCGTATCGACCGCGACCGGCGCGAAGTTCTGCGACGGAACCTGGTGATAACCGAGCTGGTTGTAGGTGCCGACTACGTTCGCGAGATTCGTTTCAATCGACGAGAAGGCGATGAACGGGTAGTACGGGAACTTGGTATCGGGCACCGCGCCAACGCCGAGAATGCCGCCGAACGAAATTTCCGCACCCGGAATCGTGCCGCCCGCCACGCCTTCGCCGACGAAAATACGCGCCGGGCGATTCGGGTCGAGGCTCGCGCCGTTCAGACGGAAGGCGCACTGGTTGAGCTTGTTCGTCGGCAGCAGGGTTTCCTGAGTCAGCGTGCCGCTCGCGCTCTGGCCTGCACGCGTCGGTACGACGGTGCCGGTGGTCGCCGGAATCGGCGATTCGATGTAATTGACCTGCCAGGTCATCTTGGTCGTATCGAGCTGCAGCTTGACCAGTTCGCCGTCACCGCCGCCGCCCGTAAACACCGTGCCGTAGTCGAGCGACCCAGGGCACAGGCGAACTTCAGTCACCGGTCCATCGCCGTTACCACCGCCGCCACCGCACGCCCCCAGCAACGGCGCCGCAAGAGCAAGCACCGAAAGGAATTTCCATTTCATACATCCTCCTGAATTTTCTCGTTGTGAGTGGCCGGCTCCCAGTTCAGCCACCTTTTGCACTATTTATTTCTGTTGCTGCGAACCGCTGACCGGCCGTCCGTCATTTGCTGATCTGCGCGCCGACGCCGAAGTACGGCGCGCTGGAGGCCGTGCTGTCGAGCTGCGAAGTCGGTGCGATGCCGCCATTCATCGTGTCCTGAATGGCGATCGCATACAGGCCGCCGGAGGCAATCGCGAAGCCGGTCTTGCCGTTCTTGTCCTGCACACCGATTAACCCCGGGCTCGGCAGGCCATAGCCCAAGCCGAAGCCGTCTTCCGCAGTAGAAGTCGTCGGGTTGATGAAGGTGCCCACACCGCCCTGGATCAACGTTGCGGTGTACTTGAAGTTCGAATCCGCGCCGACATAGCCGCCGTCGAAGCCGCCAGATGCAAGCGGCGTGGCCGCGGCGAGCATGGCGATGCCGGATTCGTCGTCGACCTTGGCGTCGAGATGCAACGGCGCGGTGCCGAGGTTGACCGAGCCCGTGCGGATGACGAGCGGCACAGTCGCGCCGTTGATCTGGCCGAGAATCATGTGTGCCTGAGCCGACTTGCCGCTCGGCTGATTCAGCGGCGGCAGCTTCAACTGCGCACCGATCTGCGGCGCCTGCTGACTGTCGAAATAGCCGCTGCTGTTGACGGTCCACGCCGTACCGGTCGACAGGCATCCGCTCGTACTCGGATTGAAGGCGGCGTTTGCCGGGTTGGAGCCGGTGCAGTTGCCGCTTACGTCGAAGGTTTCAATCGTGTTGGTGGCCGTTGCCGCGTAAGAGCCCGAGGGCACGATGTGGTAGAGCAGGCCATTGTAGGTGCCTGCCAGCTTGGCGAGGTCCGTTGTCGTGCTGGCAAACCCGAGGAACGGATAGAAGTCGAAATGCCGCTTGGGTACGGCACCGATGTTCTCCAGGCCCGGCACCGGCGCAATGGTCAGCCCGGCGTACTCGACCGTCGCGCCCGGGATGCCGCCGCCGGCCACGCCCAGGCCGACCAGGATCATCGGTGGGTTCGGATTGTTGACGAAGTCCGGTGTCGTGTAAGTCGTGCCGTCGGCAGCCGCGGTGCCGGTGCCTTTGCCGAGGATGAACGCGCAACGCGTTTGTTCCGCGGTCGGCAGCATCCCGGTCGGCGGATGGATCACCGCGCCGGTGATCTGCGTGCCTTCACGTGTCACCGTGACGTCGGCGCTGGTCAACGGGATCGGCGACTTGAGCCACTTCAGCGTATAGGTCATCGCGGTGGCGTCGATGTTCAACTGCACCACTTCGCCGCTGCCCGCGCCACCGAGGAACGTGCTCTTGACGATGTCGGCGGTGGCCGGACACAGCGGGGCAGCGCCCGCGCCCTGGGCCGGCGGACCCTGGACGCCGCAGCTCGAACCCGAGCATTGCGCCGAATTGATCGGGCCGGGATTGTCGGCTTTGCCGCCGCCGCAAGCGATGAGAAATGGGACCGCGGCAATGGCCATTGCCAAGCCTCGAGTTATGGCGTCCGACATGCTGCTGTCTCCCTTCATGTAATTGTGCGAAGTAATTTCGCTGCGCTGTTAATGCCTGTCAATTGAAAGAACCGTCTAAAAAGACTGATTCAAACAGCGCTGTTTTTGCGGGACGCATGCAGGGTGGACGCAGGCGGTCCTTTTAAACAAAAAAGGAAATTTCGCTGCGGCGGCGGGACCGTTGCTTCGCCGCACACGCTTACCAGGCAAGCGTCACAGCAAAATGGCTCTATCATGTTCGAACGACCGTTCGCGAAAAAATCAGGAGTTTCCCCAGGCGGAAAACTATGCTGTGCGGGTCGATTGCGGGAATGATTTACCGGTCGATGATGAGCAGTCCGATTTTTATTTTTAAAGTAATGCGGGCTACTAGCGATTAACTGCGGAAGATGGATTCGACGTGCGGATTTTTAAAACAGAAAAGCCGGTCTTTGCAAACCGGCTTTTCTGTGGATTGACGGTCGATGCCGTCAGGATGGTGGACGTATCAGCGTTTCAATCCGCTTTCTTCAGCGGCGCCGATCGCGAGATTCATACACTGGATCGCCGCGCCCGATGCACCTTTACCCAGGTTGTCCAGCCGCGCGACGGTCACGAAGCGCTCAGCGTTGCCGAACACGAACAGGTCGACGCGGTTGGTGTCGTTGTTCGCCTGCACGTCGAGGAAGCCGCTGTCGAGGTTGGCGTCTGCATCGAACGGCGCAACGTGAACGAACGCCTCGCCCGCGTAGTACTCGGCGAACAGTGCCTGCACGTCTTGCGGCGTTGCGTGCTTGGCCAACTGATTCGGCGAGAAGAAGGTAGTGACCGCCAGACCCTTGTAGAAGTCGCCGACGATCGGCGTGAACACCGGTGCCGACTTCAGGCCGGTATGCGCGGCCATTTCCGGCAGATGCTTGTGCGTGAGACCGAGCGCGTAAGGACGCGGGCTCTTGAGCTTGTCGTTGCCGCCTGCCTCGTAGTCGGCGATCATTTTTTTGCCGCCGCCGCTGTAGCCGGTGATCGAGTATGCGTGTGCGGCGAAGTCCGGCGTCACGACGCCTGCTTCGACGAGCGGACGCATCGCCAGCACGAAGGCCGACGCATGGCAGCCCGGCACGGCGATGCGTTTCGCGGTGCGCAGACGCTCGCGTTGCGAGCGAGCCAGTTCGGGCAGACCGTAAGCCCAGTCGGCGGAAGTACGGAACGCCGTGCTGGCGTCGATCAGCACGGTGCGATCGTTGTCCACCAGCGAGGCGGATTCGCGCGAGGCGACATCCGGCAGGCACAGGAAGGTGACGTCCGACGTGTTGATGAGACGACGGCGCTCGTCGAGGTCTTTGCGCTTCGCTTCTTCGATACGCAGGATCTCCACGTCGGCGCGTTGCGACAGGTATTCGAAAATCTTCAGGCCGGTCGTGCCTTCCTGTCCGTCGACAAAAACTTTCGTGCTCATCTCGATCTCACTGACTTGCTTGCTGGAAATGGGGCGCGACACCGCACCGGAACGTTATTTTAAGACGTGATGGCAGCGGCTGTGCAAAACGGGGTGAAAAAACGACGATCCGCGCCGAACATGGCATCGGAGTGACTGGTTATGCGCCAGATGCATGCCGTTGACGGTGGGTTCGGAGCAGATTGGAGGGCGGCGTGTGCGGGTGCGTCGCTCGCCCGTCGAAGCGCGCGGCGTCTTCGGCAAAGGCCTGCCGCAGACGCCGCAGCTTCGGGACGCAAGCTGCTCGAATTGACGCACTAGCGGGCAGCAATCCATCTCGCCGTGACCCCGGCGATGCGGGCGCCGAACATCCGCGCGGTTTCCAGATCGCCCGCGGGCGGCGCTTCTTCCGGCGAAGCATCCGCCGGCGATTGCGCCAGCAGACCGGTGAATCCGCCCACATAGTTCAGATCGTTGCGGGTCGCGGCCTTGGTGTTCGACGGCATCATGCCGGTGCCTGCCCAGATCATGCTGTGTTGCATGGCCAGTGTGACGAAATACTGGATGGTCGAGAACTTGTCGCCGTTCATGGTCGCCGAGTTGGTGAAGCCAGCGGCGATTTTGTCCTTCCACGTCTGGCCGAACCACGGTTTCGAGCTGGCGTCGGCGAATTTCTTGAAGTCGGCGGAAGGGCCGCCCATGTAGGTCGGTGCACCGAAGATGATCGCGTCGGCCGCAGCCAGCTCGGCCCAGCCTGCGTCGTCGATTTCTCCGACGGGCATCAGCCGGCCGTCCGCGCCGGCTTCGACGGTGCCCGCCAGCACGGCCTCGGCGACTTTTTTCGTATGGCCGTAGCCGCTGTGATAAACGATGACGATCTTCGACATGGCACCCTCCGGCAAGGTGAAAAAGGGAATGGGTCAAGCACGGCAACGGTGCGCGCATGCATCGGCGCGACGTCGACAAGCATCGCGTACATCGGTCTGCTGCACATTAGCGTGCGCGGATGACAGAATTTCCGCCCGGGTGGCAATCCGATGCAAGCCGTGCGCCCGTTCGCGCACCGGCTCGACGATCCGTGCAACCCGAGCATGATGACGGCCGGCGCTACCGCCCGTAATTGACCACCATCCGCGCACTGCCGAGCGTCGCGGTGCTGATCTCGTGATCGAACATCAGCGCTGGGCGGCCTTGCGCGAGCCGCAGGTCGGCGGTGCTCAGCGCGTAAACGGTGATCACATAGCGATGTGGCTTGCCGGGCGGCGGGCAAGGGCCGCCGTAACCGTCGATGTCGAAGTCGTTGCGCGCTTCGACCGCGCCGAGCTTCTTGAGGAAGCCGGACGAGCTGGCGTTCTCCGGCAAGCGGTCGACGGTGGCGGGAATGCCCGCGACCGCCCAGTGCCACCAGCCGCGGCCGGGCGCATCCTCATCGAATATCGTGACCGCGAAGCTGCGCGTGCCGGTTGGGGCGTCGTGCCACGTCAATTGAGGCGAGCGGTTGCCGCCTTTGCAGTCGTCCTGATTGAAAACCTGCGCGGCATCCACCGTGCCGCCCGCATGGAAGCTGGCACTGGTGAGCGCAAATGCGCCTTCGGCAAGCGCGTGAGGGCCATGCGCCGCGAGTAGCGCGAGACTCAGCATCGCGCAGGTGAAGGACGGTAGACGGCGGTGGGGCGAAGCAAGCGAAACAACCAGGCAACGCGAGCGCATATGCCGGTTCTCCTGTCAGGGCGCGAGGCGGTCGTCCTCGCCGTCATTATTGTCCCTATTTTGTGCCCCAAGGTCGAATCAAGTCTAACATTTGCCCCGTTCATCGTTGGGTCACCCAGTTCGCGGGCGTGGTTTGGGGGAAATCGGCTATAGTCGGAGGAAATTGTCTGCGTGGATAAAGACAGCGCACCCGAATAGTCCGAATACACAGAATAGAAAGACATGGCGGAAGTGTTGGAGAGTGGTTTATCAGTTGAGAGGAAGGCAATGCCTGATTTAATCAGGGTCGTGGTGGCCGATGACCATCCGGTGATTCTGTTCGCCGCCGAACAAGCTCTGCTCAAGATTCCCGGGATGCAGGTGGTCGCGCGTGCGCGCCAGTCAACCGAGTTGGTGAAGGTGCTGCAGACGCTTGCCTGCGACGTGCTCGTGACGGATCTGGCGATGCCAGGCGGCCAATACGGCGACGGTCTGCCGTTGATCGGCTATTTGCGCCGCAATTTCCCCAACGTTCCCATCGTCGTGCTGACGATGCTTGAGAACGCCGCGTTGCTCAAGCGGCTGAGCGAACTCGGCGTGACCTCGGTCGTCAACAAATCGGACGATCTGACCCATATCGGGCTCGCAGTGCAGCACGTCAGCCGTAACCTCGAATACATGAGCCCGTCGGTCAAGGCGGCGCTCGATACGCTGCGCATGAACGCTGGCGGCAAGAGCGACGAGGTCATGCTGTCGAGGCGTGAGCTCGAGGTGGTGCGCCTGTTCGTATCCGGCATGACGATCAAGGAGATCTCGGCGCAGCTCAATCGCAGCATCAAGACGATCAGCACGCAGAAGAACACGGCGATGCGCAAGCTCGGCATCGATCGCGATTCGGAGTTGTTCCAGTATGCGCAGAGCAACGGCTTGCTGAATCTGTCGTCGCGCTCGGTGGAGGGGACTGGCGGCGCGTTCTAGCTGCTGTGCTTCTGTCCCGCGGGGCGAGGCCAATGAAAAAAGGCCGCCTGTCTTTCCGACTGGCGGCCTTTTTTATTCCATCCGCGCCGAGCGGCTACGCTGCAGCTTACTGCGGCGTCGAGGTCGCGCCGCCGTGCGCCGCCGACCATTCAGCCGGAGCGTGAAGGAATTTTTCCACTTCGTCGAGCGTCTTGGCGTCGAAGTAACCCGCTTGCTTGGCGACGCGCAGGACGTCCCACCACGTGGCAAGCGCGTGCAGATCGACGTCGATGTCTTTCAGCACCGACACGCTTTCCTTGAAGATGTTGTAGTGGAACAGCACGAAGCAGTGGTTCACCGTGGCGCCGGCAGTGCGCAGCGCGTTGATGAAGTTGATCTTGCTGCGGCTGTCGGTGGTCAGGTCTTCGACCAGCAGCACGCGTTGGCCTTCGGTCAGCAAACCTTCGATCTGCGCGTTGCGGCCGAAACCCTTCGGCTTCTTGCGCACGTATTGCATCGGCACCATCAGGCGGTCGGAGAGCCATGCCGCGAACGGGATGCCGGCGGTTTCGCCACCGGCGACCGCGTCGATCTGCTCATAGCCGACGTCGCGCAGGATGGTGGCTTCGGCCATTTCCATCAGACCGCGGCGCACGCGCGGATACGAGATCAGCTTGCGGCAGTCGATATAAACCGGGCTCGCCCAGCCGGACGTGAAAATGTACGGTTTCTCCGCGTTGAAGTGCACTGCTTGCACTTCCAGCAGCATCTTGGCGGTGGTGTCGGAGATCGTCTGGCGATCGAAGCCTGTCATGGGCGGATCCTTGGGTATGAGCGGGGGAAGGCGGGCGCGAAGCCCGGTGGCGCAGCAAGCGGCGTATGCCGCGCCGTTGTGACCGAAATGCCGGGCGGAATACGCAACCGGTCAGTGGAGTGCGGGCCGGTGTTTGCTGCGCGCGTAGCCCGTCATTTTACCCGAATTGCACCCTTCCGAGGAGGCCGTCGTGCGTGCCGGCGGCGAATGGCGGCCATAACGGTCCCGCTGAACGAGCCTTCAATCTTCTTGTTGAGCCCGCTTCGCCGCTCGCTTTTTGGCTGGCTTGTGAGCGGCCAGCCCCGCCTTTACACTCACGCGAATTTCCCGGGCGGCCGTGCGCCGATGCCGCCCCTATGGCCTACGGAACGCTTTCAATGACAGCCGCATCTTCTGCCGCCGACACCCGTGCACCCGTCAAAAGCGGCTATGCTGGCCGCGCGCTGATCGCCTCAGTGCTCGGTTACGCGATGGACGGCTTCGATTTGCTGATCCTCGGTTTCATGCTGCCGGTGATTGCCGCCGATCTGCATCTGTCGTCCGCGCAGGCCGGCTCGCTCGTCACGTGGACGCTGATCGGCGCCGTGGCCGGTGGGCTGATCTTCGGCGTATTGAGCGACTATTTCGGCCGCGTGCGTATGCTCACGTGGACGATCCTGATCTTCGCCGTGTTCACCGGCTTGTGCGCCGTGGCGCAAGGCTACGCCGACTTGCTTGCCTACAGGACGATTGCCGGGATCGGCCTCGGCGGTGAGTTCGGTATCGGTATGACGCTGGTGGCCGAAGCGTGGCCGGCTTCGCAGCGGGCGCGCGTGTCGTCGTATGTCGGGCTCGGCTGGCAACTCGGGGTGCTGGCGGCCGCGTTGTTGACGCCGCTGCTGTTGCCGGTGATCGGCTGGCGCGGCATGTTCGCGCTCGGTCTGCTGCCAGCGGTGGTGTCGTTTTTTGTGCGGCGGCGCGTCGAGGAGCCGGCGCTGTTCGCCGAGCGCGTGGCGCGCGGAATGCACAAGCTGCCGCTGAAACTGCTGGTGACGGATGCCCGCACGGCGCGCGCCAGCATCGGCGTGGCGATTCTTTGTTCGGTGCAAAACTTCGGCTATTACGGCCTGATGATCTGGCTGCCGAGCTATCTGTCGAAGACCTTCGGCTATTCGCTGACGAAGTCCGGACTGTGGACGTCCGCGACGGTTCTTGGCATGGCCTGCGGCATCTGGCTGTTCGGCATCGCCGCCGACCGCTTCGGTCGCAAGCCGACGTTCCTGTTCTACCAGGCGGGCGCCGTCGCGATGGTGTTCGTCTACGCACATCTGACGACGCCGATGGCGTTGCTGATCGGCGGCGCGGCAATGGGCGTGTTCGTCAACGGGATGATCGGCGGCTATGGCGCGCTGATCTCCGAGCTTTATCCGACCGACGCGCGCGCCACCGCACAGAACGTGCTGTTCAACGTCGGACGGGCGGTAGGCGGCTTCGGTCCGGTTGTCGTGGGCGCGCTGGCGGCACGCTATTCGTTCGGCGCCGCGCTCGTGCTGCTCGCGTCGATCTATCTGCTCGACATCTTCGCTACGCTGTTCCTGATCCCCGAACGACGCGGCGCCGCGCTCGAATGACACGCGCGCGGCAGCGGGCAAAACGCCCGCCGGATGCGGCGCTGCAGCATGGCGGCGCCCTGTTTCGCCGATGGTGAGCCGTATTAACCACTCAGTGCATCGACGCATCCGGGGTGTACACTAACCGCCCCGCGTAGCACTTTGCACCGTCTTGTCCTCCGCCGAGGTTCGACGCCGCGCCCAACCGGCGCATGCGAAAACCGCCGCAGTCGATTATCCATTCGATAGACGCAAGCGACGCCTGCGGTGCAGTGTGCCGGGCCCAATTTCTTACGTCTCGCAGGCCAAAAAATGGACGAACAACTTAAGCAAAGCGCTCTCGCATACCACCAGAATCCGAAACCCGGCAAGATTTCGGTCACGCCCACCAAGCCGCTGTCGAACCAGCTCGACCTGTCGCTCGCGTACTCGCCGGGCGTCGCCGCGGCTTGCATGGCGATCTACGATGAACCGCTCGACGCGCAGAAGTACACCTCGCGCGGCAACCTCGTCGGCGTGATCACGAACGGCACGGCCGTGCTCGGCCTCGGCAACATCGGTCCGCTCGCCGCGAAGCCGGTGATGGAAGGCAAGGGCTGTCTCTTCAAGAAGTTCGCCGGCATCGACGTGTTCGACATCGAACTCAGCGAATCCGATCCGGACAAGCTGGTCGAAGCGATCGCCATGCTCGAGCCGACTTTGGGCGGCATCAACCTCGAAGACATCAAGGCGCCGGAATGCTTCTACATCGAGAAGAAGCTCCGTGAGCGCATGAAGATTCCGGTCTTCCACGACGATCAGCACGGCACCGCGATCATCGCTTCGGCGGCGATCCTGAACGGCCTGAAAGTGGTCGGCAAGAAGCTCGACGAAGTGAAGCTGGTGTGTTCGGGCGCGGGCGCTGCGGCGATCGCATGTCTGGATCTGCTGGTGAACCTCGGCCTGTCGAAGAAGAACGTGCTCGTCGCGGATTCGAAGGGCGTCATCTACGAAGGCCGCGGCAACCTCGATCCGTCGAAGGAACGCTACGCGGCGAACACCGATGCGCGCTCGCTGGCTGACGCGATCCGCGGCGCCGACGTGTTCCTCGGCTGCTCGAGCGCCGGCGTGCTGAAGCCGGAAATGGTCGCCGAAATGGGTATGCAGCCGCTGATTCTCGCGCTGGCGAATCCGGAACCGGAAATCCGCCCGGAAGACGCGAAGAAAGTGCGTCCGGACTGCATCATCGCGACTGGCCGTTCGGACTACCCGAACCAGGTCAACAACGTGCTGTGCTTCCCGTTCATCTTCCGTGGCGCGCTGGATGTCGGCGCGACCACCATCACCGAAGAAATGAAGCTCGCGTGCGTGCGCGCCATTGCACAGCTGGCCGAAGAAACCGATCAGGGCGATGAAGTCGCCAAGGCTTACGAAGGTCACTCGCTCGAATTCGGTCCTGAATACCTGATTCCGAAGCCGTTCGATCCGCGCCTGATCATCAAGATCGCGCCGGCTGTCGCGCAAGCCGCGATGGATTCGGGTGTCGCGACTCGTCCGATCAAGGACATGGACGCGTACCGTGAAGAACTCGGCACGACCGTGTACCGCACCGGCATGGTGATGCGTCCGGTGTTCGCCGCGGCGAAGTCGGAGCCGGCGCGCATCGTGTTCGCCGAAGGTGAAGATGAGCGCGTGCTGCGTGCCGCGCAATTCGTGCTGCTGGAAAAGATCGCCAAGCCGATTCTGGTCGGCCGTCCGTCGGTGATCGAGATGCGTCTGAAGAAGATGGGCTCGAAGCTCAAGTGTGGCGAAGATTTCGAGATCGTCGATCCGGAAGACGATCCGCGCTATCAGCAATGCTGGCAGGCATACCACGAACTCGGCGCACGCGAAGGCGTGACGCCGGACGTCGCGAAGGCCGCGATGCGCAAGTTCAACACGCTTATCGGCGCGATCCTCGTGCGCCTCGGCGAAGCGGACGGCATGATCTGCGGGATGATCGGCCAGTACCACACGCATCTGAAGTTCATCGAGCAAGTGCTGGGCAAGGCGGAAAACGTGGAGAACTTCGCCGCGATGAATCTGCTGATGCTGCCGGGCCGCAATCTGTTCATCTGCGACACGTACGTGAATGAAACGCCAACCGCCGAACAGCTCGCCGACATGACGATGCTGGCATCGCGCGAGATCGAGAAGTTCGGCATCACGCCGAAGGTCGCGTTGCTGTCGAATTCGAACTTCGGCAGCACGCCGTCCGCGTCGTCGCAACGCATGGCGGCGGCGCGCAAGCTGATCACCGAACGTGCACCTTCGCTCGAGATCGACGGTGAAATGCACGGCGATGCGGCGTTGTCGGAAGTGGTCCGCAAGGCCGCGTTCCCGGGCACGACGCTGACCGGCGAAGCTAACCTGCTGATCATGCCGAACGTCGAAGCGGCGAACATCGCGTACAACCTGCTGAAGATGGTCGGCGGCGAAGGCGTGACGGTTGGCCCGTTCCTGCTGGGCGCGGAAAAGCCGGTGCACGTCCTGACGCCGGCTGCAACCGTGCGACGCATCATCAACATGACGGCAGTGGCTTCGGCCAATGCACGTAAGCGGGTGAACGCACAGTAACGCGGATGGGTTGATGGGTGAAGCGACGCCGCATCGCGGCGTTCGCAGCAAGCCTGCAAGAGAGAGGAGAGCGCCACGGAAGCGGATTCCGTGGCGTTTTTTATTTCAGACTCATGCAAGCCGATTGAGTCGGCGCGATCACGCCGCGTGTTGAGCCTTTCCTGCTTCCGGCGAGCGCCAGCGCGTCAGCAACTCGTTCCACTTGACCCGCACGCCCTTCAGATTGTTTTCCTTAACGTGGCCATAGCCGCGGATGCCGTCCGGCAGATTCGCCAGTTCGATGGCCAGTTCCCGCGTCGCCGCCGTCAGGCCGCCGATCAGTTCGCGCACCAGTGCCTCATATTCGACGATCAGCGCGCGTTCGGTGCGACGTTCCTCCGTCTTGCCGAACGGGTCGAGCGCCGTACCGCGCAGGAACTTGAGCCTGGCCAGCACGTGCATTGCGTTGAACACCCACGGACCGTACTTCTTCTTCACCAGGTGGCCATGTGCATCCTTCTTCGAGAATGTTGGCGGCGCGAGGTGGATGTGCAGCTTCCAGTCGCCTTCGAAATTCGCCTTCAGTTTTTCGATGAACGCCGGATCGCTGTACAGACGCGCCACTTCATACTCGTCCTTGTACGCCATCAGCTTATGCAGGTTCTTCGCGACGGCTTCGGTCAACGGCAACTGGCCATCGATCGAATCGAGCGCTGATTCCGCCACGCGCACTTGCGACACCAATACGCGATAACGCTCTGCGTACGCAGCGTTTTGCCATGCGGCGAGGTAGTCGGCGCGTTTGTCGATCAGCGTGCCGAGCGCCTTCGGCGTGTGCAGCGAGATGATCTTACTGCTCGCCGTTTCCGCTGCACCACGTCCTTGCGACTGCGCGAGCTTGCGCACAGCAGCCAGATCGTGCGCGGCGCGACGGCCCCATTCGAACGCCGCACGATTCTTCTCGACCTGCACGTTGTTCAGTTCGATCGCGCGCATCAACGACTGATACGTCAGCGGTACCCAGCCGCGTTGCCATGCGTAACCGAGCACGAACGGGTTCGTATAGATTGCGTCGCCGAGCAGCGCGACGGCGAAGTGATTTGCGTCGACCGTATCGACACCCTCGTCGCCGGCGCCGGCGCGCACATCCGCTTCCGTGCTGCTGCCCGGGAAGCGCCAGTCCGGGTTCTTGATGAGCTCGGCCGTCGGCGTGTGTGCGCTATTCAGCACGACGCGCGTGCGGCCCATTTGCATCCGCGAGACGCATTCGTCGCTGGCGGTGACAATTGCATCGCAGCCGATCACGAGACTGGCTTCGCCCATCGCGATGCGTGTCGCGTGGATGTCGGCCGGCTGGTTGGCGATCTGCACGTGGCTCATCACGGCGCCGCCTTTTTGCGCGAGGCCGGTGACGTCGAGTACCGTGACGCCCTTATTCTCCAGATGCGCGGCCATGCCGAGCAGCGCGCCGATCGTGACGACGCCGGTGCCGCCGACGCCCGTCACCAGTACCCCGTAAGGACGTGCAATCGACGGCAGTTCGGGTTCCGGCACCGGTGGCATCGCATCGCCGACAATGCCTGAGGCTGCCTTCGGCTTACGCAGTTGCCCGCCTTCCACCGACACAAAGCTCGGGCAAAACCCGTTTACACACGAAAAGTCTTTGTTGCAGGTCGACTGATTGATCTGGCGCTTGGTGCCGAACTCGGTATCGAGCGGCTCGACCGACAGGCAATTCGACTTCACCGAGCAATCGCCGCAGCCTTCACACACGGCCTCGTTGATCACGACGCGGCGCGCCGGATCCGGATACGTGCCGCGTTTCCTGCGACGGCGCTTTTCAGTCGCGCAAGTCTGGTCGTAGATCAGGATGGTCGTGCCGGAAATCTCGCGAAGCTGGCGCTGCACCTCATCGAGTTTGTCGCGATGATGGATGTCGATGCCCGGCGCGAGGCCGACGTTCGCGCTGTACTTCTCCGGTTCGTCCGTGACGATCACGATCTTCGTCGCGCCCTCGGCGGCAAGTTGATGCGTGATTTGCGGCACGGTCAGCACGCCGTCGACCGGCTGGCCGCCCGTCATGGCGACCGCGTCGTTATAGAGAATCTTGTAGGTGATGTTCGCTTTCGACGCGATTGCCGCGCGAATCGCGAGCAGGCCCGAGTGGAAGTAGGTGCCGTCGCCGAGGTTGGCGAACACATGCTTGTCGTTGGTGAACGGCGCCTGGCCGACCCACGCGACGCCTTCGCCGCCCATCTGGCTGAAGGTGCTGGTGCTGCGGTCCATCCACACGGTCATATAGTGACAGCCGATGCCGGCCATCGCGCGTGAGCCTTCCGGCACATTGGTCGACGTGTTGTGCGGGCAACCCGAGCAGAACCAGGGCTTGCGCTCGGCTTCGACGCGCGGCCGCGCCAGGGCTTTTTCCTTCGCTTCGATCACGGCGATACGCGTGGCGATGCGAGCGCGCACATCGGACGGCAGGTCGAATTTGTCGAGCCGCGTGGCGATCGCCTTGGCGATGATCGCGGGCGACAACTCGTAATGCGCCGGCAGCAGCCAGTTGCCCATCGGCACCGACCATTCGCCGCCCGCGCCGTCTTTTTCGTCGAACTTGCCGAACACTCGCGGACGTTGCGTATCGGGCCAGTTGTACAGCTCTTCCTTGATCGCGTACTCGAGAATCTGACGCTTTTCTTCGACCACCAGAATTTCGTCGAGGCCGCGTGCGAAGGCGTGAGCGCCTTGCGCTTCGAGCGGCCATACGCAACCGACCTTGTATAGACGGATGCCGATACGCGAACAGGTGTCGTCGTCGAGACCGAGATCGGTCAGCGCCTGACGTACGTCGAGATAGGCCTTGCCGCCCGTCATGATGCCGAAGCGCGCATGCGGCGAATCGATTTCGATGCGATCCAGTTTGTTCGCACGCACGTAGGCGAGCGCCGCGTACCACTTGTAGTCGAGAAGGCGCGCTTCCTGGACCAGCGGCGGATCCGGCCAACGGATGTTGAGGCCGCCCTCGGGCATCGCGAAGTCGTCCGGCAGAATGATTTTCGTGCGGTGCGGATCGATATCGACCGAGGCCGACGATTCGACCACGTCGGTTACGCACTTCATCGCGACCCACAGGCCGGAATAGCGGCTCATCGCCCAGCCGTGCAGGCCGAAGTCGAGATATTCCTGCACGTTCGACGGGAACAGCACCGGCAGACCGCAAGCTTTGAAGATGTGTTCGGACTGGTGCGCGAGTGTCGAGGATTTTGCCGCGTGGTCGTCGCCTGCCAGTACGAGAACGCCGCCGTGCTGTGAGGAGCCCGCCGAGTTGCCGTGCTTGAAAACGTCGCCGCTGCGGTCGACGCCCGGGCCTTTGCCGTACCACATCGAGAACACGCCATCGTATTTGGCGCTCGGGTACAGATTGACCTGCTGCGAGCCCCACACGGCGGTCGCGGCCAGGTCTTCGTTGACGCCGGGCTGGAACACGACCTGGTGTGCGGCGAGATGCTTTTGTGCCTTCCACAACGACTGGTCGAGTCCGCCGAGCGGCGATCCGCGATAACCGGAGATGAAGCCGGCGGTATTGAGTCCCGCAGTCCGGTCGCGTTCCTGCTGCAGCATCGGCAGACGCACCAGCGCCTGGATGCCGCTCATGTAGGCGCGGCCGCGTTCGAGGGTGTATTTGTCGTCGAGCGTGACGGAAGACAACGCGGCTTCGAGCGAGGCTCGCTGACCTGCGTCTAGCGGGGCATTCATTATGTGTACTCCTCCACCGAGTTTGGGATCACCAAAACTTTTTTGGACCGCCGCATCTTGTGAATGCGTAAGGCCGGGGTCGCCATATTGACGTGTTTTAAGCGATGGTAGCACTGGTGAAAACCCGCCGCTTTGGGGCAAAAATGCGGCGCTGCAACTCGATTTACGAGGCGTTGCGCCGGAATGCCTTCACCGCCGGCTAAGTGGATCTCGCCGCTGTAACAAGCTGTAAAACCTTCAAAACTGCGGAACCGAGGTTGAAATGTCTGTCTAATCCCCCACCTGTGAGCAATGTCCGCGCAACGCTCCGCATTCGGTGGAGCTTCACGGCAGCAGGGCAGTCAGAAAAGGAGTACGCATGAACAGTAGAAATATCCAGACGTTCCTGATGGTCTCGGCCGCATTCTTCGCAATGAGCGCACCAGTGCGCTCGGGCAGCGCAGGGACGCTGTCGTCGAACGCAGTCACCCGCCTAGCTCAGGTGGCGCCGGCACGCATTGCGGGGGAGCGGGTAAGGCCATCTACGAAGGCCGACGAGGAAGAGCAGAATTCGTGATGCGTCGCCGATGCGGCGTGTCGGTTGAAAATCCGGCCGTTGTCTGGATGCGAACAACGGCTTAAACGACAAAGGGCGAAGATCTTGCGATCTTCGCCCTTTTTGTCAGCAGACCGACCTTGCTAGAGAGACGTTAAGTCTTGTCCTGCACCACGCCGCGGCGGATCTGATCCAGTTCGATCGATTCGAACAACGCCTTGAAGTTGCCCTCGCCGAAGCCCTGGTTGCCCTTGCGCTGGATGATCTCGAAGAAGATCGGGCCGATCTGGTTTTCGGTGAAGATCTGCAGCAGCAGGTCATCCGGTGCGCCGTCGATCAGGATCTTGCGCTTGCGCAATTCGTCGAGCGGCTCGCCGTGGTTCGGCACGCGGCGGTCGACCAGTTCATAGTACGTGTCGATTGTATCGAGCAGCGAGATGTTCGCCGCGCGCAAGCCGTCCACCGTACGATAGATGTCGTTGCTGCCGAGCGCGATGTGCTGGATACCTTCGCCGTGATACGCGTCGAGGTATTCCTGGATCTGGCCGGCCGTCTCCGACCCTTCTTCGTTGATCGGAATGCGGATCTTGCCGCACGGCGAGGTCATTGCCTTCGACTTCACGCCCGTCACCTTCCCTTCAATGTCGAAGTAACGCACTTCGCGGAAGTTGAACAAACGCTCGTAGAACTCCGCCCATTCCTGCATGCGGCCGCGGTGGACATTGTGCGTCAGATGGTCGATATAAGTGAGGCCATGGCCGACCGGATTCGGGTTCGCGCCCGCAATCGGCTCGAAGTCGACGTCGTAAATGTCGATGTTGCCGATGCTGTTCGGCTCAGCGCCATTCTTGCCGCGCCAGCGGTCGACGAAATAGATCAGCGAGTCGCCGATGCCCTTGATCGCCGGGATGTTCAGTTCCATCGGGCCGGTTTTGTTGTCGAAGCCCCAGGCGCCTTTTTCCAGGGCCAGCTTGTAGGCCTTAGCGGCGTCCTGTACGCGGAACGCAATCGCGCAGATCGACGGGCCGTGCAGCCGCGTGAAACGCTGCGCGAACGAATCCGGTTCTGCGTTGACGATGAAGTTGATTTCGCCCTGGCGATACAGCGTCACATCTTTATGACGATGCCGCGCGACGGCCGTGAAGCCCATCTGTTCGAACAGCTTGCCGAGCGCCTTCGGATCTGGCGCGGTGTATTCGATGAATTCGAAGCCGTCGGTACCGACCGGGTTGTCCCAAGTTGAAACCTGCATTGTCTGTCTCCTAATTGCGGGGCGGCGCGCATATGGCGCGACTGAATGACGCAAGTGTAAAGGCGGACCTGCAGCGAAAACTTGCGAACTTAATCGCACGTCGATACGCTGACGCTATTTTCTAGCTCAATTTCTCGTGCGGACGGCAGAAAATGGCCAAAATAGAGATCGACGCTATCGACCGGCGTATTCTGGCGATCCTTCAGGAGAATGGCCGTTTATCGAATCAGGAGATCGCGGAGCGCGTCAACCTGTCGCCTAGCCCATGTTTGCGGCGTATTCGCAGGCTGGAGGAGAGCGGGGTGATTCGCGGTTATGTCGCGCTGCTCGATGCGCAAAAGCTTGGACTCGATCTGCTCGCCTACGTCAACGTGCGGCTGGAAAAGCGCAGCGGTCCGGCGCTCAGTCCGCGCGGCGACGCCACGCATGCCGATCTGTTCCGCGCAGCGGTGCAGACGTGGCCGGAAGTGGTCGCATGTCACGCGATGACTGGCGACATGGATTACCTGCTGCGTGTGCAGGTTGAGGATATGGCGCACTTTTCACGTTTCGTGCAGGACCAGTTGCTGCACCATCCATCTGTCATCGACGTGAAGACCAGCTTTTTGCTCGAGAAGTTCAAGGAGACGACGGCGCTGCCGATTTTGTAAGTGCCGGGCGCCACGCGCGGCAGGAAAACAAAAAGGGCGGCCTTGGCCGCCCTCTCTTTGTCATTTCCGCCCGAATTAGGCCGCCGCTTATGCTGCGGCTTCTGCCGGCAAAAACGATTCGAAAAGCTTCGATGTCTGACGTGCCTGACGCTTGAGCGCGTAGTCGAACACAGCAGCTTGCTCCTGCAGCATTTCCGCGATGATGCTCGATTGATCCGCCGGCGGCAGCGTCAGATAGGCGTCGGCTTCACCGTACGCGTATTCGATCTTCATGCCGGCCTTCTTCGCGATGTGCATCATGGTCGAATTGCGCGACAGGCAATGCATATAGAGCGTGGTGACATGCGTATTGCGGCTGCGAATGGCGGCGCGCTCGAAGAGCTTGGAGCCGATACCTTGACCGCGCACGCTTTCCAGCACCGACACGCCGAACTCGGCCGTGCGCTTATCGCCTTCGGCTGGCAGGTACGCCAGATGGCCGACGCCGGTCAGTTGCAACTGACCATTGAACACGCCGAAGACAGTGTCGCGCGTGAAATCGATTGCGCGGACGTAGTTTTCGATGACATGGTCCGGCACGATCTGACCGAAGCGCAGCAAGCGATCGTCTTCGTCGAGTGCGAGGAAGTGGGTGAGTAGCCGTTCGCGGTCGACGGCGGTGAGTTCCCGAACCAGAGCAGGCGCGCGACCAGCTGGCTGCAACGGGCAATCGTGTGCAACGATCGGCTCAGCGGCACGGGGTGTAAGCATGTTCATAGTCAGGTTCTCCTTGTGATCAAGCGGTTTGCTGCACCGCAAAAGCGATTTTAGCGGAAACGCATAGTGCGCACTAGGGAAAACCCGTATCTAAATACGAGCAGATTGCCTAAAAAGTTTGCTCCCTATTTTTATGTAATTGATTTTTATAGAAAAACAAATTGAACGAGCGTTCGTGACGAAGTGTCGCTTATCGGCGACTATTTCGTCGTAACAATGTTGCCGTGCGCAATCACGTCTGTGCTGCGCTCAATCCGTGGTCCACCATGCCGACCACCTGCTCGGCAAATTCCCGATAGCCCATCCGCCCGCCTGGCTTGAGCCAGGTGAAGGTCCAGTTGATCATGCCGAACACCATCATCGTGAGGGCGGTCTGGTTTTCGCGCGTTGCGCGCTCCGGATAGGCGCGGGCCAGTTGCCGCGCGAAAGCCGCGACCACGTCGCGCTGGCGGTTCAAAATGACCTCGCGCTGGGTGTCGACCAGATATTTGACGTCATTCAGGAGCGCGACGTGCCGGCTGTGCGACGTCTCGTACTCCGACAGAAACGCGCGGATCAATTCGGCGAATGTTTCCCGTTCCGTCAATCCACGGCGTTGGCTCGCGCCTTCTACCTCGGCGATGATCAGCATCAGCCGCTTCGTGTAACGGTCCAGCAGATCGAACAGGATCGCTTCCTTGCTGGCGTAGTAGTGATACAGGCGTGCTTTCGACGTGCCGCTCGCGGCGGCGAGGTCGGCCATCGACGTGCTCGGATAGCTGGTTTGGGCGAATTTCGCTGCGGCTAATTCGAGAATCTGGTCGCGCTGGGTTTCGTGATCGGGGGCTCGGGTGCGGGCCATAGTCGTTGATTTTATTAATGTGGGCAGGGAGTCAGGGCGGCGCACAGTTCCAGCGTGCGCCACGCGGTCGCGTCGCCGCGCAGCTTGATGCGCCGGGTCGCGGCCAGTTCGCGCAAGCGCCACAGCACAACGCTGTCGCTGACCAGAAACCAGAGTTCGGCGGTCATCAATTCGGCGGCAATCCGTGCGGCCGGCTGCCAGGTGTCGCTCGCGTGTTCGAGAATCAGCGCGTCGAGGTCGGCGAAGCTGCCACTCGTGAACGTGTTGTCGCGCCAGCGCCGCGTCTCGCCGTTCGCCTGTTTGACTTCCTGCCATTCGAGCGCGAGCCGGCTGATCCGTAGTACCGAAATCGGCGCGGCATCTGGCAGACGGGCTTGCAGCACGGTCGGCGGGAACATGCCGACGGACGTCGCGCGGTCCCTGCGGCTGTGCGCCCATGCGCCCGGATCGGTGAGGTCGCGAATCGACAGGCGCACATCGTTGACCCGCTGCGGGTTGTTACGCAAGTGATAGCAGACGCGGCGCAGCATCAGTTGATCGGACGCGCTCTCGCCGTGCCAGACCACCAGATTCGCGTCGCCGGCCGTGATCGTTTCCAGCGCCGCCGTCTGCTCGCGGAATTCTCGAAGGAAATCACGCCTTGTGTCAGCGCTGACGCGATCCCAGAAGTTTGCCCGCACGTCTGGCGCGTCGTCGATGCCGCGTAGCGGGCCGACTGCCAGATCGTCACGCAGCGCGTGCACGCGTTCGTCGCGGCCCGCCTCGTGCAGCGCAGTGCGCAGTGACTCGGCGGCGACATCGCCGTTGGTGAGGTGGATCGTGCTCATCGGCTGTGGCTTGGGCTGGCAGATAACAAAAAAGGGGCCACTCGTCGATGCGGACGATTGTCCGATCAATGAGCGGCCCCTAGTGTAAGCGGATCGCGGACCTGCTGAAAGCACTACGGCCGTCACACGTCAGCCGCGCTGTGCCCCGATTCAACGCTCGTCGTAGCTCACCACGACGCGATCGCTGATCGGATGGCATTGGCAGGTGAGCACGAAACCATCGCGAATTTCGTGTTCTTCCAATGTGTAGTTCTTTTCCATCTTGACCTCGCCTTCCAGCACCTTTGCGCGGCAAGTACAGCAGACGCCGCCCTTGCATGCATAAGGCAATGCGAGACCGGCACGCAAGCCGACGTCGAGCACGCTCACGCCCTGATACGGCAGACGCAGTTTGCGCTTCTTGCCGTCGAGGACGATTTCGAGGTCCGCGGCGGGTGTGTCGTCGGTGATGTCGACCGGCGGCACGCCGGCTTGCGGCAGCGGCGAGCCGAAGCGTTCGACGTGCACCTTCTCGGGCGGTACGCCGGCGGCTTTCAATGCGGCTTCGGCGGCATCCATCATCGGGGCGGGGCCGCAGATGAAGGCTTCGTCGATCGCATCCGCCGGCAACAGGTTCTCGATGAAGGCCGCGCATTTTTCCTGATCGAGCACGCCGTTAAACAGCTCGACGTCCTGCAGGTCGTCGGACAGCACGTGGTAAAGCACGAAGCGGTTCATGAAGCGATTCTTCAGATCTTCAAGCTCTTCCGCGAACATGATCTGATCGACGCTACGGTTGCCATATACCAGCGTGAACGTGCTGCGCGGCTCGATCTCCAGGGTCGTCTTGATGATCGCGAGCACCGGCGTGATGCCCGAGCCGCCGGAAAACGCGATGTACTGCTGGCCCTGGTCCGCGTTCAGATGCGTGAAAAAGCGGCCGTCCGGCGTCATGACGTCGATCGTGTGGCCGGGCTGCAGTGTGTCGAACGCGAAGTTCGAGAAACGCCCGCCGCGCACGCGTTTGATGCCGATGCGCAGTTCGCCGTCGCGATCGTAATCGGTGACGCCGACGCAGATCGAATACGAACGGCGCATTTCCTCGCCGTCGACGTGCGTTTTCAGCGTGACGAACTGCCCCTGCGTAAAGCGGTATTGATCGCGCAGTTCGACAGGAACTTCGAAAGCGACCGAGACGGCGTCAGCGGTTTCGGGCCGCACCTCGCGGATTCGCAGCGGGTGAAATTGCGGTGTAGCCATATCAGTATGGTTTGAAGTAGTCGAAGGGTTCGCGGCAGTCGAGGCAGCGGTACAACGCCTTGCAGGCCGTCGAGCCGAATTGCGCGAGGCGTTCGGTATGGGCCGAGCCGCAACGCGGGCAGCAGGGCGCCGGCAGGGCGCGCGGCACGAAGCGGACCACCTTTTCCCGGGACGGCGCGGTGCTGCCGCAGTTGCCGGTAGGCGGAGCGATGCCGTAGGCGCGCAGTTTTTCGCGCGCGTCCGCGGTCATCCAGTCGGTGGTCCATGCCGGCGCGAGCACAGTGGCGACCCGGTAGGGCCTGAGCTCTGCCACTTCGAGCGCATGGGCGACATCTTCCGCGATCTGCGACATGGCCGGGCAGCCGGAGTAGGTCGGGGTGATGACGACTTCCAGCGCGCCGTCGGCGGCGTGGCGCACGTCGCGCAGAATGCCGAGCTCACGAATCGACACCACCGGGATTTCCGGATCAGGCACCGTTTCGAGCACGGCCCATGCGCGTTCAAGCGCGGCGTCGGCGGTGGATATGGCGGTCGAAGTCATCATCGTCAGGTTCCGTTGAAGCGCTTACCAGGTGGCGCCGGGATGCTGGCGCGCGAGGCTCTGCATTTCGGCCAGCACGAAGCCCATGTGCTCCGAATGCTCGCCGTGCTTGCCGGTCGTGACGTGCTTCACCGCTTCGGGCAGTGTCAGCGTGGCTTCTTCGAGCGTGGCGCGCACGTCGTCGAGCCATGCCGCCTCGAGTTCCGACGTTCGCGGGCCGATCCCGGCGGCGGCGATGGTCTCCTCCACGGCGTCCACGCTGAAAAATTCACGCGTGTACGGCAGCAGATAATCGAGCGCGGCTTGTGCGCGGCGATGCGATTCGTCGGTGCCGTCGCCGAAACGGATCAGCCATTCGCCGGCGTGATGCACGTGATAGCTGGTTTCCTTGATCGATTTGGACGCGATCGCCGCGAGCTGCTCGTCCGTCGACGTGGTGAGCGCCGTCCACAGATGTGCCATCAGCGTCGAGTACAGAAAATTGCGCACGATCGTGACCGCGTAGTCCTTCTCCGCTTGCGCGGTCCCGGCGAGCGGGCCGTAATGCGGCAACTCGGCCAGCGTGTAGTTGGCGAACTCGCGTTCGGCGCGGAAGTACGCGTAGTCGTCTTCAGTGCGGCTTTTGCCGGTAAGCTGTTGCTCCAGCGAGGCGGCGTGTGTGTACAGCAGGCGCGCCTGGCCGATCAGATCGAGGCTCATGTTCGACAGCGCGATGTCTTCTTCGAGGACCGGGCCGTGGCCGCACCATTCGGAATTGCGCTGGCCGAGGATCAGCGCGGTATCCGCGAGGCGCAGCACGTATGACAGATGTTGGGGCGTGATGTCCATGGCCGCGCTTACATGTGGTTGACTTCATCGGGGAGCGTGTAGAACGTCGGGTGGCGGTAAATCTTGTCGCCAGCCGGTTCAAACAGCTCCGCCTTGTCTTCCGGCGCGGACGCCGTAATCGCCGACGACGGCACCACCCAGATGCTCACGCCTTCCTGGCGGCGCGTGTAGACGTCGCGCGCCATGCGCAGCGCCATCGGCGCGTCGGCGGCGTGCAGACTGCCGCAATGTTTGTGGTCGAGTCCCTGCTTGCTGCGCACGAAGACTTCCCAAATCGGCCATTCCTTGTTCATGCTGATCTCCTGTGTCGACCGGAGTTAGCGCTTTAGCGCTTACTCCGGTCCCATGAAAGATGGTTGCTGTTTTTTCCTGACGCGCTCGGGTTGTCAGGCGGCGTGCTGCTGCGCACGCTGGCGCTGCTTTTCGGCGTGGGCGAGGGCTGCTTCGCGCACCCAGGCGCCGTCGCCGTGTGCTTTCACGCGGGTGGCGAGGCGTTCGCGATTACATGGGCCGTCGCCATTCACGACGCGCCAGAATTCTTCCCAGTCGATGTCGCCGTAGTCGTAGTGGCCGCGTGCTTCGTTCCACTTCAGGTCCGGGTCCGGCAGCGTGACGCCGAGCACCTTGGCCTGGTCGACGGTGGCGTCGACGAATTTTTGGCGCAGATCGTCGTTGGAAATGCGCTTGATGCCCCATTGCGACGACTGATTGCTATGGATCGAGTCTTTGTCGCTCGGGCCGAACATCATCAGCACCGGCCACCACCAGCGGTTCACGGCCTGCTGGACCAGCTCGCGTTGTGTTTCGGTGCCGCTCATCATCGACATCAACGCGTCGAAACCCTGGCGCTGATGAAACGACTCCTCCTTGCAGATGCGGATCATCGCGCGGGCGTAGGGGCCGTAGGTGCAGCGGCACAGTGGAATCTGGTTCATGATCGCGGCGCCGTCGACCAGCCAGCCGATCACGCCGACGTCCGCCCACGTGGGCGTCGGGTAATTGAAGATGCTCGAATATTTGGCTTTGCCCGAGTGCAGTGCGGCGATCAACTGATCGCGCGACACGCCGAGCGTTTCGGCCGCGCTATATAGATAGAGGCCGTGGCCGCTTTCGTCCTGCACTTTGGCGAGCAGGATCGCCTTGCGCTTCAGGCTGGGCGCGCGCGTGATCCAGTTGCCTTCCGGCAGCATGCCGACGATCTCGGAATGCGCGTGCTGCGAGATTTGCCGCACCAGCGTTTTGCGGTAGGCCTCAGGCATCCAGTCCTGCGGCTCGATCTTGCCGTCGGCGGCCATGACGGCATCGAACTGAGCCTGCTCGGGCGCGCTCGCGCCCGCATCGAGCGGGGCGACATTGCCGGGGATATCCAGGGATTGCGTGTACATGGGGACGCTCTCAGCGGAAGTTGTCTGTGTTTGCGCAGTATAAGCCAACCGACCGGTCGGTTAATAAATTTTTTAAGATGAAGTGCGTGCCTCGATAGAGGATGGCGGGTTTCACACGACGCGTTTAGCGACGGCCGCCGCCCCGCGCCGGCGCATAACCTATAAAATTGCGAATTGGCCGCGATTTGCGGCCTTCCTGCATCTCCCGGTACTCATGCTACGTCTAAGCGAAATCAAACTCCCGCTCGACCATCCCGAAAGCGATCTCGAAGCAGCGATCCTCGCGCGCCTCGCAGAACTCGGCGTGGCTGCGGACGGCCTCCTCCGATACACCGTGTTTCGCCGTGCGCACGATGCGCGCAAGCGCGCCGACATCAAGCTGACGTATATCGTCGATGTCGAGGTGAACGATGAGGCGGCCGCGCTGAAGCGGCTCACCGCCGTCCCGCACTGCGGCGTGACGCCGGATATGACGTACCATTTCGTCGCCAAAGCGCCGACACAATTGACCACGCTGCGCCCTGTCGTGATCGGCATGGGCCCGTGTGGCCTGTTTGCCGGCTTGATCCTCGCGCAAATGGGTTTCCGGCCGCTCATCCTGGAGCGCGGCAAGGCCGTGCGCGAGCGCACCAAGGATACTTTCGGCCTGTGGCGCAAATCGGTGCTGAATCCCGAATCGAACGTGCAGTTCGGCGAAGGCGGCGCGGGGACGTTTTCGGACGGCAAGCTTTATAGCCAGATCAAGGATACGAAGCACTACGGCCGTAAGGTGCTCGAAGAATTCGTCCGGGCGGGCGCGCCGGAGGACATCCTTTATCTGAGCCGGCCGCATATCGGCACGTTCCGGCTCGTCAGCATGGTCGAAAAGATGCGCGCGACCATCCATGGACTCGGCGGAGAGGTTCGATTCGAGACGCGGGTCGACGATATCGAGATCGATCAGGGCAAAGTGCGCGGGCTGAAGTTGTCGACCGGCGAAACCTTGCGCTGCGATCACGTGGTGCTGGCGGTCGGCCATAGCGCGCGGGACACCTTCCAGATGCTGCACGATCGCGACGTCTATCTTGAAGCGAAGCCGTTTTCGCTTGGTTTCCGGATCGAGCATCCGCAGGGTTTGATCGATCGCAGCCGTTTCGGCAAGTTCGCCGGCCACAAGCAGCTGGGCGCCGCCGACTATAAGGTGGTGCATCACTGTAGCAACGGGCGCACGGTCTATAGCTTCTGTATGTGCCCGGGCGGCACTGTCGTGGCGGCGACTTCCGAGCCTGGCCGCGTGGTCACTAATGGCATGAGCCAGTACTCGCGGGCGGAGCGCAATGCAAACGCGGGGATCGTTGTCGGCATTACGCCGGACGATTATCCGGGCGGCCCGCTCGCCGGCATCGCCTTTCAGCGTAAGTGGGAAGAGCGGGCGTTCGAGTTGGGCGGCGGGAATTATCAGGCGCCGGGTCAACTGGTCGGCGACTTTATCGCTGGCCGGCCGTCCAAATCGCTGGGTTCGGTGGTGCCGTCATACAAGCCTGGCGTACATCCGACCGATCTCAGCACCGCGTTGCCCGATTACGTGATCGATGCGATTCGCGAAGCGCTGCCGCAGATGGACAAGAAGATTGCCGGATTTGCAATGCATGACGCCGTGCTCACGGGCGTTGAGACGAGGACGTCGTCGCCGATTCGGGTGCGTCGCCGGGACGATTATCAGAGTATGAATGTCGAGGGGCTGTATCCGGCCGGGGAAGGCGCGGGGTATGCCGGCGGAATCTACTCGGCAGCGATCGACGGGATCGAGGTGGCCGAAGCATTGGCGTTGAAGATGACCGGGGCGCAGGCCGCCGCCTGAGCGGGGCGAGGCGACCGCGCTGACCGGGGGTGATCGGGCACAATGCACGTTTTGCCTCGAACCGACCACCCGAATGACCATTCGCATCCTGGCCGCCGCATGTGGCGCGGCGCTGCTGTCCCAATTTGCTGTTTCCCCGACTGCTTTCGCCGCCGACGCCCCAGCGCACTGGGTCACCACCTGGGCGACGGCGCTGCAACCGATTCCCCAGCGAGCGGATTTGTCGCCGTTGTACCTGGCACCGGAGGTGGCGGGGCGTACGGTTCGCCAGATCGTCTACCCGACGCTGTCGGGAAAATCCGCACGAATCCATCTCAGCAACGAGTACGGTAAGACGCCGCTGGTCATCGACGATCTGCGGATCGCGCGCTCGACTGGCGGTGCAGCGGCGCAAGGCAATGGCGGCGCGCGCGTGACATTTGGCGGCAGGGCCGCAGTGAGTATCCCGGCCGGCGGCGAGTTGGATAGCGATCCGGTGGCGATCGACATCGCTGAAGGCGCGCCATATGCGATCAGCGCGTTCATGGGGCCGGAGCAGCGAATCGTTGCATGGCATAGGGTATCCAGCCAGGTGAACTACGTTTCTGCACCGGGCAATCACACCGCCGACCCTTCCGCCGATTCATTTCGTGGCCGTTTTACGCACTACGTCTGGATGACCGGCTTGTCGGTAGAGGCGCCTGCATCGGCTACCGTTGCGGCGATCGGCGATTCGATTACCGACGGCATGCGCTCCAGCGTCAATCAGAATCGTCGCTGGCCGGACGCGCTGGCACGCCGGGTCGCCAGCACCAGTGATCGGTCGACTGCGATCGTCAATCTCGGTATCAGCGGCAACCGTTTGCTTAGCGACTCCCCTTGCTACGGCGACGCGCTCGTCAAGCGCTTCGATCGCGACGTACTCGAACACCCGGGCGTCAAGACGGCGATTCTGCTGATCGGCATCAACGACATTAACTTTGCAGAGATGCCTGCTCACCGTGGTCTCGACTGCGATTTCCCGCATACCTCAGTGACGGCCGCTGATCTGATTGCCGGCTATCAAAGGGTGATCGCCGCCGCACGGCAACGCGGCGTGAAAGTATTCGGCGCGACGCTAACGCCGGCATCCTTGCCGGCGCCGCGCGAAAGTATTCGGCTTGCCGTCAACCAGTGGATCCGAACCAGCCGCGCGTTCGACGGCGTGGTGGATTTCGACGCCGCGCTGCGCGACGCGGCACAGCCGGAACGTCTGCAACGAGCCTACGATAGCGGCGACCATATCCATCCCAGCGATACAGGCTACGCAGCAATGGCTCAGGCGGTCCCGCTGGACGCCGTGGTGAATTCAACCCGGAAATGACTCGCCAAAAAATATCTTCGTCAAACCCTTGTCACATTGCTGATATTCGCCTATTATTCGGCTCCTCGTTTGCGAACGAGCGCCGTTGCAGAAACCAGCGGCCGTAGCGTCAACAAGGTTTTAAGCGAAAGCGGAAAAAGTTGTTGACGAAACGAAAAAGAGTCTTCATAATCTCGTTTCTCTGCTGCAGATGCAGCGACGCAGAACGAAGCGGTGCCGGGTTGTGAAGTTGATGCAGCGCGGCGCGGGTTCGGTAGTGAATGCGGAACCGATCTTTAAAAATTAACAGCCGATAAGTGTGGGCGCTTGATGCGCGACGCG
>NZ_JAWRXB010000930.1:0-259 GCF_046535245.1 Paraburkholderia sp. SIMBA_030 | reverse complement strand
AAAAACAACGTTATCAATGAAGATTTGACTGCAAAGGCATTAATACTAAGTCCTAATGCCCCAGCCCTATATCTACAAAATGGAGGCTTAAATTGGGAAAACAATACGTTTACAAACCCTGTCGCCTCATTCGTAAGCGCATATTCTTATACCCTGTTTCAATTCAATAACAATATAAATGCCCGATATGAGCTTTTCCCAAATATATCTCTCAAAATAAATGGAGGGCTGAGCTACTCTTCATTTGAAGAACTATCTC
>NZ_JAWRXB010000929.1:0-259 GCF_046535245.1 Paraburkholderia sp. SIMBA_030 | reverse complement strand
CCACCGTCCCCGCCGCCTCACCCACCGCCACGCCCGTCGCAACGGCGGCTGCCGGATTGACTCCGCCGCCGCAGTAATAACAGCCGCTGCTGGCAATCACAGCGGCGGGCGGATGGTAGTAGGCCGTCCCGTAAGGAACGGACTGGTAAGCGCCCCCGCCATAAGCGGGTCCCCGGTAGGCTGTCGTGCCATAACCATCCGCGTGGTAGCCAGCAGCGGCGGCGCCATTTTCACCTTGTGCATGCCAGGCCCCCTCCCC
>NZ_JAWRXB010000928.1:0-259 GCF_046535245.1 Paraburkholderia sp. SIMBA_030 | reverse complement strand
ATAATATATTTACTTTAACTTTAGAAAATAAGAGAAAAGGGACATTTCATATCTCTTCAGACAAGGTAATTATGGCTACCGGGAAGGACTCAGGGACCTTTTTAAGGAATGTGATGAATAAGCTTGGTGTTAATTACGGATTTAATGAAATTGAGCTGGGTATAAGAGTGGAGACAAAGAGGGAAGGTATTATCGCATTATCAGAAACGCACCTGGATGCTAAAATTAAACAAAAAATAAGTGAAGATGTAGAAGCAAG
>NZ_JAWRXB010000927.1:0-259 GCF_046535245.1 Paraburkholderia sp. SIMBA_030 | reverse complement strand
GATCGAGCATCTTGCCCATTTCCTCTTCGGTCGCACCGTCGAACACCGGCGTTGCGAACGGCACGCCTTCGCGCAGGTTCTTCGCGAGTTCGAAGATTTCGTCGTCGCTGAAGCTGTCGAGGTCTTCCTTGTGGCCCGATTCGTTGTAGATCTTCGTGAGGAACTCACGCAGCTCTGCAATCTTGGTCTGACGCGCAAGCATTTCGCCAATACGCCAGCCCAGACCCTTCGCGGCCCAACCGAGGTGCACTTCGAGAAC
>NZ_JAWRXB010000926.1:0-259 GCF_046535245.1 Paraburkholderia sp. SIMBA_030 | reverse complement strand
CACCCTTCCTCCATCCCGCATCGCTTCCCTTGCGTTGGTCAGGAGGTTGATAAGGGCAATTTCAAGCCCAGCCGGATCCACGTGAACGGGCCAGAGATCGTCAGGGAGTTCAAACTCCAAAGTGACAGTGTCATCAAGAGCGTGGCGTAGAAGCGGCTCGATCGCAGCAAGCTTCTCATCGAGTTCGACATGCGTCGCACCCTGGTTGGATCGCCTGGAAAAAGACAGAAGGCGTTGGGTGATCGCCTTGCCTTTGGTC
>NZ_JAWRXB010000925.1:0-259 GCF_046535245.1 Paraburkholderia sp. SIMBA_030 | reverse complement strand
CCCGACGCCTGCGCGCCCGTTCGTCGCACAGCGCCCGCGTGGGAAACGTCACATCACTGCCGTGACATCAGTCGAGACACGGTTTGCCCGCCGGCACGAATTGCCCGCGCCCCGGCTCCGCCGCGAGCAGCCGGCCGTCCTCGACGAGCAGCTCGACACGCGACAGGCAATGACGCGGCCAGCCCGTCACCTCGATCCCTTCATAAGGCGTGTAGTCGACCGCATGATGGAGCGACGCATTCGCGATCCGCACGCGCAG
>NZ_JAWRXB010000924.1:0-259 GCF_046535245.1 Paraburkholderia sp. SIMBA_030 | reverse complement strand
CGTTGAGCTTTGCCTGTAATCGCATTTCGGCCGATGCCCGATTGAAGCGGGCCCATAAATCGACATCTTTGGAGGGCGAAAGCCATTCGGCAGCCTGATCGTGATATCGAACGCCCTCTGAGACGTGATCGGTGAGGAAGGCTACGTTCCCGATGACCCAGTAGCCCTTTCCGGCTGTATCCTCGTCAACTTCATCCGTCAGGAGCGTTTCCAGGACGAGGCACTCCCGCCAGGCGTCCTCCAAGCGTCTGCTTTCGGC
>NZ_JAWRXB010000923.1:0-259 GCF_046535245.1 Paraburkholderia sp. SIMBA_030 | reverse complement strand
GGTTACGCGAAAGCGCGTTGGTACTGCAAAGAATGCGCGGAATCTGTTACCGCGTGGGGTCGTGAATACATCGAATTCGTTTGGAAAGAACTGGAAGAAAAATTCGGTTTCAAAGTTCTGTACATCGACACCGACGGTCTGTACGCGACCATCCCGGGTGGTAAATCTGAAGAAATCAAAAAAAAAGCGCTGGAATTCGTTGACTACATCAACGCGAAACTGCCGGGTCTGCTGGAACTGGAATACGAAGGTTTCTACA
>NZ_JAWRXB010000922.1:0-259 GCF_046535245.1 Paraburkholderia sp. SIMBA_030 | reverse complement strand
CGCGCAGTCCCGCCATCACGGCCGCGCCCTTGCCACCGTTGACGGGCAGGCGCAACAGCGTCATCTGCTCGCGATGCTGGCAAGCAAGCTTCGCGAGCACGGCTTGCGTCGGTTCATCGCTGCCGTCGTCGACGACGAAGATCGGCAATCCATGCACGGCAAGACGCTCGACGGTGCCGCCGATCGCGTCCTTGTGGTTGTAGATCGGAATGACGATGCATGCGTTGAAACCTGCGTCGCTCATGCACGCTCCCGATAC
>NZ_JAWRXB010000921.1:0-259 GCF_046535245.1 Paraburkholderia sp. SIMBA_030 | reverse complement strand
GCCGCGGCGGAGGTTTCGTAAAACGTGACGTTCTCCGCCTTCGGTGTCCGGGCGGGGCATGACGGGCGGCAGTAAATGCCGGTGGAGCTGACAGCGGTGAAGAATTGGCCATCGAACCGGGTGTCGCGGGCATCGATTGCCCTGTAGCGCTGCCAGAAGTCCATCTCCCCATCCTGCCAGCCACGGGGGGACACTTCTAGCGGGAATCGGACATGGCCCTTGCAGGTCTTTTTGCTAGTGTCTGGGCATGAGCCCGTCC
>NZ_JAWRXB010000920.1:0-259 GCF_046535245.1 Paraburkholderia sp. SIMBA_030 | reverse complement strand
CGATCAAACCGTGTTTAGCGCTGCAATAAGCTGCTTTCCCTGCAAAACCAATTAAACCATTTATGGAAGCCATATTGATGATGCGGCCAAATTTTTGTTTTTTCATCAAAGGGAATACTCTTTTTGTCGCACTAAAAGGAGCAGTAAGCATTAATTTCAGCATAAATTCAAATTTATCAGTCGGGAAGTTTTCTATATCCGACACATGCTGAATCCCCGCATTGTTTACCAGAATATCCAATCGCCCAAAGGTTTCAAG
>NZ_JAWRXB010000919.1:0-259 GCF_046535245.1 Paraburkholderia sp. SIMBA_030 | reverse complement strand
CGCCTGAAAAGCGCCGCGCGAAGCCTCGGCACCGCCGATCCCTTCGCGCCGTCGCGCGACCTGTTCCTGCGTACGTTCGGTGACGGCGCCGACGATCTGCGGTTCCGCGACAACGCGCTGATGCCGATGGCGGTACCGTTCGAACCCAGCTTCTCGGAAAGCCAGCCGGGCAAGCTGCGCTTCACGATCGAGCCGTTGCCGCCGGAGGCGTCCGCGATCGACCGGCGCGACGAGTCGACGCGCGAAATGCGCAAGCTGA
>NZ_JAWRXB010000918.1:0-259 GCF_046535245.1 Paraburkholderia sp. SIMBA_030 | reverse complement strand
CCAATGATTTCTGTCTATCCCGTTTCCGGGATGGCGTGTTGCGCAAAGGTCCGCCAGGGGCGCGGCTCACTAGAGCCTCATGGCCATTGTCTTCGGTGTCGCCGGAAATACGTGCCACGACCCGTCGTCGTGCCTGAAGAAAACGATCGATGAAGAGTACTCGGAGGCCGCAGCCCCGATCCGCACATAGCGCCGGCGATCGGGGAATGTGCGACCGACCTCCACAATCTGGACGGGGAAATTTCCGTCAGCACCAAAC
>NZ_JAWRXB010000917.1:0-259 GCF_046535245.1 Paraburkholderia sp. SIMBA_030 | reverse complement strand
CGTCATGGCTTGCGCAGCGGCGCTGGCCGCCGTTCTCGTCCTCAAGGGCAAGCTGACGCTCAAGCAGGAATAGCGGCTTCGAAGCTGTATTCTTCGCGCTCACTTATGGCACAACAAATAGGCATCCGAATTAATTCGCGGGTGAGCGCCGTGCGTTCGCGCACGAGTCAAACATAGCAAGGTGACTTCAATGAAAATCCTGATCGCCGGTTTCCAGCACGAAACCAATACCTTCGCTCCGACCAAGGCATCCTATGAG
>NZ_JAWRXB010000916.1:0-259 GCF_046535245.1 Paraburkholderia sp. SIMBA_030 | reverse complement strand
CATCGGCCTTGTAATCCTGTTAGCCGCATAACACATGACGAAACGCCACGGCTTGCCAAACTTGTAAAAAACATATTGTTATTCAGGCCACGGAATAAGAACCGCCATTCTGATTACACTGTTCCGTATTTCGAATAATATCGCAGTGCAAACTGTGGAGATCCCATCATGGACCAGCTCTCGGCAATGCGCGCCTTCATCCGCGTAGTGGAGACGGGTAACTTTACACGGGCCGCCGACACTCTGTCGATGCCAAAGG
>NZ_JAWRXB010000915.1:0-259 GCF_046535245.1 Paraburkholderia sp. SIMBA_030 | reverse complement strand
CCATTATCATCTATTCTTTGTAAGATTACCTTTTCTGATAATCCCATTTTTTCCAATGTATCAAAAAAAAGTTTTTCTAATCCCGTTTTGTTTAGGTTATCTCCCAAAAAATCTACGTAGTTTAAGTTTTCAGCTAATTTACTTTCTTTCTCTCTATAGCCTTTGATGAATTCTTTCATATCTCCATCTGTAAAGTTTTTTGTCAAATCTGATGCCGTTCCACTAAAACGAATGATGTAATGATAATATTTGAACCCTC
>NZ_JAWRXB010000914.1:0-259 GCF_046535245.1 Paraburkholderia sp. SIMBA_030 | reverse complement strand
CCGCAACATCTGTCGAGCCACGAGCTTGTCGGCGGCAACGGGATGGTCGAGATGGGCACCTTCGTCGCGATTCTCGTCGGCACGATCATCGGCGGCGCGAGTGCGGGGTTCGTCGAACATGGCGCGCTGCTGCTGGCCTGCGCGTGCGTCGCGATTGCGCTGGCGGGGCGGAGATCGTCCGCCAGGGTCTCAACGCGGTAGCCGACGGCTACATCGAGGCTCCGTACGGAAGCGTCGCTGTCGCGGCCGCCGAAATCAC
>NZ_JAWRXB010000913.1:0-259 GCF_046535245.1 Paraburkholderia sp. SIMBA_030 | reverse complement strand
CGATCGATCACCCGGCTGATCGAGCCGAATGCCGGCACGGTCAATCTCGATGGCTACGACGTGACAGGTCTGGATTCATCGCGCCTCCGGCACATGCGCCGCAGTATCCAGATGATCTTCCAGGATCCCTTCGCCAGCCTCAATCCACGCATGACCATCGGCGCCACCGTAAGCGAGCCGATCGTCGCCCATGATCTCGGAACCCGGGCGCAGGCGCGCGACAAGGCGGCCGATCTGCTGGAGCGCGTCGGGCTGAAAC
>NZ_JAWRXB010000912.1:0-259 GCF_046535245.1 Paraburkholderia sp. SIMBA_030 | reverse complement strand
ACGGCACCCGCCGAAAGAATCACTTCCCGCTTCGCAGTGAAATGGCGCGCACTGCCGTTCTGCTTGACGACGACGCCCGTCGCGCGCCGGTTCGCGTCGAACAGCACCTGCGTGACGAGTACTTCACGCTCGACCGTCAGGTTCTTGCGATTGAGCACCGGGTGCAAGTACTCGAAGCTGCTCGACGAACGCTGGCCATTGCGCGTGTTCACGTCGTAAATGCCCGCGCCTTCGAACTGCGCGCCGTTGAAGTCGTCAG
>NZ_JAWRXB010000911.1:0-259 GCF_046535245.1 Paraburkholderia sp. SIMBA_030 | reverse complement strand
CTACACACGTCGCGCCAAAGGTCATCGCAGTTTCTGGGCGGCACGAACATGTGGAGGGCGAGACGCACACGAAGCACATGGTTATCGAATTCGATTCGTTCGCTGACGCGAAGGCGTTCTATGAGAGCCCGGAATATCAGGCGGCGAAAGTTTTGCGCGCAGGGGCGGCGAGCGGGAATTTTGTTTTGGTTGAAGGGGCCGGTTAACTCAATCAGCCGGGTTTTCCACGCCCAACGATCGTTGATTGCACCCACACCGC
>NZ_JAWRXB010000910.1:0-259 GCF_046535245.1 Paraburkholderia sp. SIMBA_030 | reverse complement strand
CTGGGCTTCTTCGGCAAGGACGGGATGTTCCACATCCACGGCGTCACGGGCCCGGATGAATACACCGCTGTGGTCAACGACAACCTCTACACCAACGTCATGGCGCGCTTTAATTTGCGGACCGCTGCGGCCCTGGAGAACGAGGGCATCGCCGAGACAGAGCGGATGGTGTGGCGGCAGGCCGCCGAGCGGATGACCTTGCCCTACGATCCCCATGTTGAGGTCTTCAGCCAGGACAACGATTTCATGACCTTGGAAC
>NZ_JAWRXB010000909.1:0-259 GCF_046535245.1 Paraburkholderia sp. SIMBA_030 | reverse complement strand
ACTCGGCCGGTGTGGATTGCTCGGACCACGAGGTCAATATCAAGATCTTCATTGACCGCATGGTGGCTGCGGGCAAGCTTGAGCCGTCGGAGCGGGCTTCCTTCCTGGCCGATATGACCGACGAGGTTGGACGCCTTGTCCTGCAGGACAACATCGATCAAAACATCCTGCTTCTCAACGATCGCACGCGTGTTGCGGAATGGAGCCCGAGCTACGAACGGCTCATGGACTGGCTCGAAAAATCGGCTGACCTCAAACG
>NZ_JAWRXB010000908.1:0-259 GCF_046535245.1 Paraburkholderia sp. SIMBA_030 | reverse complement strand
GTCCGGTAGGCGCTTATGTCTACACCGCGGCCGGGAGCCCACAACTGATTCCCGCATACCGCAGCGAACGGGTGTGGACCATCGGGTGAGGCGACGTATTCGCTGCAGTATTCGCCGCTCGGTGGGCTGTACACCGCGAGAGCCCTTTCGAAGCGGCTGAATTGGCTTCGCGTGCCGTATCGCAATATGCGGAAATGATGGTGCTGCCGTCAGCGAAAGCTTCTGAGCTTCGGGAGATGCAGCGAGTGCCGGCGTCAAC
>NZ_JAWRXB010000907.1:0-259 GCF_046535245.1 Paraburkholderia sp. SIMBA_030 | reverse complement strand
CTTCACCATGGACGACGGCCTCTCGGAAGCGGTGAAGGAAGCCTTCGTGCGCCTGCACGAAGACGGCCTGATCTACCGCGGCAAGCGCCTGGTGAACTGGGATACCAAGCTGCACACGGCGATTTCCGACCTCGAAGTGGAAAACCACGACGAGAAAGGCTTCCTGTGGAACCTGCGCTACCCGCTGGCCGACGGCGCCAAGACCGCTGAAGGCAACGACTACCTGATCGTCGCCACCACCCGTCCGGAAACCATGCTC
>NZ_JAWRXB010000906.1:0-259 GCF_046535245.1 Paraburkholderia sp. SIMBA_030 | reverse complement strand
CACGATTCGAGCATGCGCGCGCCGGCGGCGAGCGCCGCGAGTTCATCGGCGCCGGTGAGAATCATGCGCTTCGCCCAGCCTTCGCCGACGAGCCACGGCAGCGTCTGCGTGCCGCAACCGCAGGGCAGCAAGCCGACCGCGGTCTCGGGCAGCGCCATCACCGCGTGCTGTTCAGCGATACGGATATCGCAAGCGAGCGCGCATTCGAGCCCGCCGCCCATTGCATAACCGTTGATCGCGGCAATCACCACGGGCCGCG
>NZ_JAWRXB010000905.1:0-259 GCF_046535245.1 Paraburkholderia sp. SIMBA_030 | reverse complement strand
GGTTGGCGGGTAAATTGGTCGCGCAGTATGGTGCGCCCTTTTCCTCGCCGCTGGCGGGTTTGAGCCATGTTTTTCCTGAGCCTGTCGTGTTGGCGCAGGCGGATCTGGCGAGGTTGGGCATGCCGAAAAGCCGAGGGCGGACCTTGTCCGGCGTGGCTCAGGCGCTGCTGGATGATTCGCTGTTGTTTGCGCCGGGGCGGGAGGGCGGTGTGGCGCGGTTGTTGGCGTTACACGGGATTGGTGACTGGACGGCGCAGTA
>NZ_JAWRXB010000904.1:0-259 GCF_046535245.1 Paraburkholderia sp. SIMBA_030 | reverse complement strand
GCCGCGCATCATCACTTCATGGTTGCCGCGGCGCGTGCCGTACTGGTTGAAGTCAGCAACACCGACATTGTGCTCGATGAGGTAGGCACCGGCAGGAGACGCCGCCTTGATCGAACCGGCCGGGGAAATGTGGTCGGTGGTGATCTTGTCGCCGAAGAGACCGAGAACGCGCGCACCCTTGATGTCGGAAATGCCCGTGCCGGTCTTGCCCATGCCGACGAAATACGGCGGGTTCTGAACGTAGGTCGAGTTGTCGTCC
>NZ_JAWRXB010000903.1:0-259 GCF_046535245.1 Paraburkholderia sp. SIMBA_030 | reverse complement strand
ACCTGGCGCTGGACGACAGCGTGCGCCGCTGCGTGTCCGTCGATGCGCTGCGCTTCAAGCAGGTGCTTTCCAACCTGCTGAGCAACGCCATCAAGTTCACCGACGAAGGCAGCGTCGGCATCAGCGCCAGTACCCGCCCCGCAGGACAGGACGCGATCCTGCTGCACCTGAGCGTGCGCGATAGCGGCATCGGCATCAGCGCCGCCGATCAGGACCGCCTGTTCGCCCCTTTCACCCAGGTCGTCGCCCCGGGCCATGC
>NZ_JAWRXB010000902.1:0-259 GCF_046535245.1 Paraburkholderia sp. SIMBA_030 | reverse complement strand
CAGCGTTCCCCGCGCTGTCGCGCAACGGGCTGCCGGAAACCTCTACAACAACGGTGGTGCCATTCTTCCGCCGGCAAACTGATTCAAGGCCGGACCATGAGCCGTCCTCAGACTCACTGGCAACCCTATCTCGCACCGCCGCGGCCAAGTCATCACCAGCAATCACCAGGCTGAAGTGCAGGCCCACCAGCTCGGCAGAATCATACCCGGTCAAATCCCGGCACGCCGGACTGCAAAAGATAAACCGCCCGTCTGGCCC
>NZ_JAWRXB010000107.1:0-418 GCF_046535245.1 Paraburkholderia sp. SIMBA_030 | reverse complement strand
CGTCCCGGAATACCTGGCCAGCGGCGAGCGGTTGACCCCCGAGCGATTCCAAATGGTGGGCTCATTCCTGGGCGGCAACGCCCGGGTTGATGCATTGCATTACCTGCTGGAAGACGCTTTCATCACCACACCGGAAGGGCCTCGGCTGTCCGAGGAATTTCTGGAACAAGTCCGGGGGCTGGTCAGCCGAGCGGCAAATCCGCTCTACGCCGTTATGCACGAGTCTATTTATGGGCAAGGCCAGGCCACTAGCTGGGCGGCCTGGCGGGTGCTGGAGGAGTTCGGGGAATTCCAGCCCGATGCGGAGTCACCACTACTAACCGGCGAGATGGTGTATCCGTGGTACTTCGAGCAGGATCCGGCCTTGGTTCCCTTCCGCGAGGTTGCTGCATTGCTGGCCGAAAAGGACGACTGGGGC
>NZ_JAWRXB010000901.1:0-259 GCF_046535245.1 Paraburkholderia sp. SIMBA_030 | reverse complement strand
CGCCCACACCGTTCCTGCATTTCCATCTGCTTCAAAGATAGATTCAGCATTTGCTTCGTGGTTTCCATCAAAAAGTTGGTCATAAATAGGAAGCAAACTAACCCCTGAAATATTGGAAGCATATTGTTTTACTTTGGCCCAATCCGGATTAGGTTTAGTAGCATAGGCCTTTGCCAGTAATCCATAGGCAAGGTTTTTATTGGCCCTATATTTTTCATTCTCTGCAGGGGCATTGGCAATAGCATTTTCCAGATCAGAG
>NZ_JAWRXB010000900.1:0-259 GCF_046535245.1 Paraburkholderia sp. SIMBA_030 | reverse complement strand
CCGATGACTTCAAACCGACCAATAGCCAGCAAGGCCCGGGGCGCCGCGAGAACAGTAAACACCGCGACAGCAAATTCAGCTTCAAAATTGGCTTCACACCCAACGAAACCGATGAGTACGTGCTCGGCTACGTTCAGCAGGAAGGGCGCAAGGGCCAGCCAACCTACGCCGGCGACCTGCCAACGACCGGCCAACGTGCGCGTTGGTGGGAGTGGCCGCGCTCAGACAACACCAGTGTGTTCATCGCCACCAAGACCGG
>NZ_JAWRXB010000899.1:0-259 GCF_046535245.1 Paraburkholderia sp. SIMBA_030 | reverse complement strand
ACCCCAACGCGGCCACGGCATGAGGGACAAAGCGCAAGATGTGTCGCAGCAGCAACGCTCCAGCCCTCGGATAGCCTGCCGGCGGCGTAGAGCATAAGCATCTCGTCTTCGAGATGATGCTGGATCATCGGCTCTGTTGTAGTGCCCATCTTAGTTTCTCACATGCCATCCGAATTCTTGATTTCACTGTGCCGAGCGGGATGCCGAGCAGTGAAGAAATGGCGGAGTGCGGCATCTCCTCAAAATATGAAAGCCGTAG
>NZ_JAWRXB010000898.1:0-259 GCF_046535245.1 Paraburkholderia sp. SIMBA_030 | reverse complement strand
GAGCACGCGGGCCGGAACCGCGGATCCTCCGCAGGTGAGCTTGTCCAAGGAGCTGAGGTCCGCCGTCGACCAGTCCGGATGGTCGCACAGCATCTGGAACGTGGTGGGAACTCCGTTGAGAGTGGTGACTTTGTGGCGACCCACCAACTCCAGCACCCTTCCGGCGTCGAATTTGGACTCCAGCACCACCGTTGCTCCCTTGAGCAGCATCGGCAGCAAACCCATGTCCAAGGAGGCCACATGGAACAGCGGCGAAATC
>NZ_JAWRXB010000897.1:0-259 GCF_046535245.1 Paraburkholderia sp. SIMBA_030 | reverse complement strand
CTGTAGCACCGCCTACATACCTCGCTCTGCTAATCCTGTTACCAGTGGCTGCTGCCAGTGGCGATAAGTCGTGTCTTACCGGGTTGGACTCAAGACGATAGTTACCGGATAAGGCGCAGCGGTCGGGCTGAACGGGGGGTTCGTGCACACAGCCCAGCTTGGAGCGAACGACCTACACCGAACTGAGATACCTACAGCGTGAGCTATGAGAAAGCGCCACGCTTCCCGAAGGGAGAAAGGCGGACAGGTATCCGGTAAG
>NZ_JAWRXB010000896.1:0-260 GCF_046535245.1 Paraburkholderia sp. SIMBA_030 | reverse complement strand
CGCACCGGCTGCGCGCGATCCTCGGCCTCGACGCGAAGAACGCGGCGATCGTGCTGCCCGACGCCGATCTCGACCTCACCGTGAAGGAGTGTCTGCTCGGCGCGCTGTCGTTCAACGGCCAGCGCTGTACCGCGCTGAAGATGCTGCTCGATACGCAGGCGCACGGCGTCATCACCAAGCCTTATCGCTCGACCGGCATTCTGAGCACGCTTGTGCTCGCGCGCGCGGCTTCGGGCTACCAGCAGCGGCTGCAAAGCAAG
>NZ_JAWRXB010000895.1:0-260 GCF_046535245.1 Paraburkholderia sp. SIMBA_030 | reverse complement strand
AGGACTCCTGCGAGAAGTGAAAGCACGACAGTAATAACAAAGGAGATTTTGGCGGAGCGTTTACCCGCTTCGAATGTTTCTTCCAGATAGCCAAAATCCATCATCATGTGGCGAATACCTACGACGACGTGATACGCCAGAGCGGTAAGGATGCCCCACATGATAAATTTGAAGAAGAAGCTGCCCATAATCGCGGAAGCTTGCTCGAAACCTTCAGGGGAAGAGAGGCTGGTACCCAGAAGCCACAGCAGGATGCCCAC
>NZ_JAWRXB010000894.1:0-260 GCF_046535245.1 Paraburkholderia sp. SIMBA_030 | reverse complement strand
GCTCGGCCCCGGCATCGTCGCCAAGGCTGCCGCCAACCAGCTGAAGGTCATGACCGTCGACGACCGCCTGGTCGATGCCGATGGCAAGCCGCTGGAAGACGTTCCGCATATGGGTATTTCCGCCACCAAGATCGGCGAGACCGTCGGCCTGGCGCTTGTCGACGAGATCAAGAAGCGCGGCTGGGACATGAAGAATGTCGGCGCAATCCGCGTTTCCTACGACCAGCTTCCGACCGCTGTTGACCGCGTCGAAGGCGCGA
>NZ_JAWRXB010000893.1:0-260 GCF_046535245.1 Paraburkholderia sp. SIMBA_030 | reverse complement strand
CATTTCGGATCAGGCGTGTTGCGGCCGTAGCCGATCAGATTGCGCGGATAGGTATCGGATGCCATGAAATCACCTTCTCGAAGACAGGCGAAACGGTAGCATCCGGAGAGCGAAAGTCGAGCCGGAAATGCGAAAGAGACTTTCACGGAAATCGCGAAAGTCTCTCACGAAATCACTCAGCTAAGCCCGATCGCCCTGAGGACCGCGACGCAGACGACGCCCGATGCGACGGCCGCCAGCATCGGCAAGCGAAGCGCTGC
>NZ_JAWRXB010000892.1:0-260 GCF_046535245.1 Paraburkholderia sp. SIMBA_030 | reverse complement strand
CATCCGGCCGAGCTGGTCGCGGCCTACGAACCCGTTGCTTACGAGCAGACTGCGCAGGTCGAGCCGGAGCCGGCCTATTACGAGACACAGGCCGTAGAGCCTGAGCCCGTCGTCCATGCCGAGCCGGCAGCCGCTTCCGCCTGGAATGCTGCGGGAGCCTTTGCTTCGGCGGATCGGACTGCGCAGCAGTCCGAGCCGGTGTCGAACGGCGCCCGTGATCTGATCGAAGAGCTTGAAATGTCGATCGGTGCGGCTGCGGC
>NZ_JAWRXB010000891.1:0-260 GCF_046535245.1 Paraburkholderia sp. SIMBA_030 | reverse complement strand
CGCCTTCCAGTTCGCGATGCTGCGGGCGAGCCGCGCCTGGCAATCGGGCGCGTCGCGCAGCGGCGCGATCCGTCCTAGGCCGGCCAGCATCTTTTGCGTGAGCTGGTCGAGCGCCGGCCGCGTGCTGGTCGCCAGGTCGGGCGGCGTGCCTTCGGGCGGCCGCGTCGCGCGCCAGGTGGCAAAGAGCGCGTTCTGCACGTCCTTGCTCGCGGCGATCTGATCCTCGAAGAACGTCCGCGCGAACGCCGGATCCAGGCCCG
>NZ_JAWRXB010000890.1:0-260 GCF_046535245.1 Paraburkholderia sp. SIMBA_030 | reverse complement strand
ACCTTGCCCGAGGGTCTGGATACCTATCCCCTTTTGGGTAAGGCCATCGATGCCGGCGTCGTGTTCATCCCCGGGGCCGCTTTCTCGCCGGCCGATGGAATATCAAACAAGCTCCGTCTGGCGTTCAGCGCCGTTCCGCCGGATACCATTGCCGAAGGGGTGCGTCGACTGGCGCCCATCCTGGCTGAAGCCATTGAAGCTACCAATGAAGGAGCAGCACAATGACCGGAGTTGTGATCGTCGGAGTAGACGGCAGCGAG
>NZ_JAWRXB010000889.1:0-260 GCF_046535245.1 Paraburkholderia sp. SIMBA_030 | reverse complement strand
CACAGCTAGCCAGTAGATCCAGGGGACGTAGCGGCGGACGAGGAACTGCAGTAAAAGTGAGCCAACCAGCCCAACCCCGCCCAGAGCCAATGCTAATGCCGGGTTCATGCTATGGACCAAATAGTCCGACGTCGTTTCACCCATCCCAGTTGTGAGAACCTTCGCCACCCAGAACCCAGCCGTAATTTCCGGGACCTTGACTCCGGCCAAGCGGCCTGGTGTGCCGCCCCGTGCAGGAGTAATGAGTGCAGGAACGTGGC
>NZ_JAWRXB010000888.1:0-260 GCF_046535245.1 Paraburkholderia sp. SIMBA_030 | reverse complement strand
CGACGTGATCGCCAAGATGACGCTGATGAGACCGATGCCAACGGAAATTCTGCGGCTCGAAAACCGCCTGTGGGCGCAACTGAAAACCGGTCATTGAATTTGTGAGTCAACGCCGGTTTTCAGGGACATGAAAGGGAACTGAATGAAACGAAGAGGGATCGCTCGATCCCTCCTCGTAGAGCAGTAGCGCAGTCAGTCTGCGTCTTGCGCGCAGCCCCATGTTTCCCCGATTGCAGCACGACACCTGCGAGCGCTTCGCG
>NZ_JAWRXB010000887.1:0-260 GCF_046535245.1 Paraburkholderia sp. SIMBA_030 | reverse complement strand
CACATAAGATAAATCTTTACGATAATAATCAACTTCTTGTATCCAGTGGAGCAAGAGCTGACAGATATAATTTCCCGGTAGAGAACCCTAAAAGGCCTGGTTTCTATTACTTTAATGGTACAGAATGGATCTATTCATCCTATTTTAGTAAGTATACAGTATTGCTTTTTTATATCCTGATAGCCATAGATTTCACCGTTGAGAACAATACATTCATTTTTAGTATTGGAGAACATGGGCTGTTTCCCGTTTTCAGAGAG
>NZ_JAWRXB010000886.1:0-260 GCF_046535245.1 Paraburkholderia sp. SIMBA_030 | reverse complement strand
GCTGCGTGCACGCCTCCATTACTGCCGCCCTTTGATCCGCGCCATCTGATACACCGACGCATACGCGCCGTCGCGTAGCGCGTAGTCCGGCGCCTCTCCCTCGATCCGGAAACCGTGCTTTTCATACAGCGCGATGGCCGCCGGGTTGTCGACGAATACGGTCAATTCAAGGCGCGTGACGTTCAGCCAGTTTTCGGCGAGTTCGATGGCGGCGGCCAGGAGCCGGCCGCCGATGCCGCGACCATGATGCGACGCATCGA
>NZ_JAWRXB010000885.1:0-260 GCF_046535245.1 Paraburkholderia sp. SIMBA_030 | reverse complement strand
GAACGGGTCGTCGAAGGCTTGCCAGGCGTTCGGGCCGCCCGCGTATTCCTCGTCGGTCAGCAGGCAGGCGTCGAGCTTCGTCTGCCACGTGGCGTGGTCGAGATTCACGCCGATCAGCACCAGTTCCTGGCGACGGTCGCCGATGGTCGTGTCGTTGGCGTCGCCGTACCAGTCGGCGGCGATTTCCGCTTCGAGGCCGGCGTCTTCCGGCCATTCGTCGCGCGGCAGCGCCGCCCACCACGTGCCCGCCGGGCCGTGTC
>NZ_JAWRXB010000884.1:0-260 GCF_046535245.1 Paraburkholderia sp. SIMBA_030 | reverse complement strand
GGCCAGCAGCGGCCCGAAGGGCACCACCAGCAAGAGCGGGATCATCAGCAGCCCGAAGGTCATGTTGAAGAACGGCGGACCAACGGAGATCTTGTCGCCGGTCAGCGTTTCCAGAAGCAGCGGATAGAGCGTGCCCGTCAGCACCGTGCCACAGGCAACCGTCAGGATCAGGTTGTTGAGAACCAGAGCGCCTTCGCGCGACACAGGCGCGAAAAGACCACCCGCAGACAGAAGCGGCGCGCGCAAGGCAAAGAGTGACA
>NZ_JAWRXB010000883.1:0-260 GCF_046535245.1 Paraburkholderia sp. SIMBA_030 | reverse complement strand
ATCACAGGAACACAAGCGAGGGACGATCAAGCCGATGGCTTGATACCCATTACGTCGATCTGATGCATCATCGACATTGAGGGCTTCCCCAATGGTCATCGTATCGATCGGGTTTTCCCGTTCGGGTCAACACGAGAGGCTTTGGCTTACGTCGAGACTGGACGTGCAAAGGGTAAGGTTGTCATCAAGATCTGATAGGGCGACCGGGCCCGGTGCGCGAAAAATCACCCCGTGATGCAGCCGCCGTTGGCCAGAGCGAC
>NZ_JAWRXB010000106.1:0-419 GCF_046535245.1 Paraburkholderia sp. SIMBA_030 | reverse complement strand
GAAGCGGCCGCTGAGGCATCGTCCCAGCCGGATCCGTTGGAACTCGTGAAGGCAGAAAATGCCGAGTTGCGCGACCGCTATCTGCGCCTCGCCGCAGAAATGGACAACCTGCGCCGCCGCACCGAGCGTGAAGTGAAGGACGCGAAGTCCTATTCCGTTGCCGGTTTTGCGCGTGACATGCTCGCCGTATCCGACAACCTGCGCCGGGCGCTCGATGCCATTCCGGCCGAAGCCAAGGCTGCGGGCGAGGCTGGCCTAACGACCCTGATCGAAGGTGTCGAGATGACCGAGCGCTCCATGCTCTCGACGCTCGAGCGCCATGGCGTTCGCCAGCTCGATCCTGTCGGCCAGAAGTTCGACCCGAACTTCCATCAGGCGATGTTCGAAGTGCCGAACACGGAAGTTCCAAACAACACTGT
>NZ_JAWRXB010000882.1:0-260 GCF_046535245.1 Paraburkholderia sp. SIMBA_030 | reverse complement strand
GGGTCGGTAACCCTCGAAGAAATCCTCATAGGCATAAGACGGATGGAACTGCACCAGCTTCACACGCTCATCGGTGCTGTCCCCCGCGAGCTCGGCCGCGAGGTGCTTGGCCAAGTACGTTTTTCCGGTACCGGGAGGACCATAAAGGACCAGCTGCCGGTTCTCTTCAAGGAGCTCCGCAATCTCCTGCAAGGGCTCCAGGTCCATGTGGAGGGACTCGGCGAACGCCTCCGTCAGGGGACGGAAACCCTGCTGGACAA
>NZ_JAWRXB010000881.1:0-260 GCF_046535245.1 Paraburkholderia sp. SIMBA_030 | reverse complement strand
CCGTCGCGGCGTGCCTGCGTGCTCAGGTGCGTGGTGTCGAGGCCCGCGTCGGGCTCGGTCACCGCGAAGCAGGCCTTGTCGCGCCCGGCGATCAGCGGCGGCAGGAAGCGCGCCTTCTGCGCGTCGTTGCCGAACACCTGCACCGGGTTCAACCCGAAGATGTTCATGTGGACGGCCGATGCGCCCGACAGGCCGGCGCCCGACGCGCTGATCGTGCGCATCATCAGCGCGGCCTCGGTCATCCCGAGGCCGGCGCCGCC
>NZ_JAWRXB010000880.1:0-260 GCF_046535245.1 Paraburkholderia sp. SIMBA_030 | reverse complement strand
AGTATCCTGATATTCGAGTCGAATACCAAGCACTAGATGTGAGTGATTATGATACGGTTTTTCAAGTATTTGATGCTTTTGCGGATGACTTTGGTAGCATTGAGCGAGTAGTGGTTAATGCAGGTATTGGTGATAGCCGCCGCATTGGTAAAGGGCATTTTGAAACCAATCGCCGCACTGCTGATGTCAATTTTGTCGCCGCATTGGCACAGTGTGAAGCCGCCATGAATATCTTCCGTGCTCAGAACAGTGGCCATTTG
>NZ_JAWRXB010000879.1:0-260 GCF_046535245.1 Paraburkholderia sp. SIMBA_030 | reverse complement strand
GCACGACGTCAGGCTTCACGACGCGTTCTGGATCAAGTCGCAGCCCTACTCGCCGCAGGAAATCTTCACGGCGCGCGAGGCAAAGACGGCACGGCAGTTTGTCGGTGGTTCCGTCTATCAGGCATTTCTCAGCGCGTTCAACTATCACCGCTGGCATGCGCCCGTGGGCGGCCGCGTCACGCACGCGTACGTCGTGCCGGGCACCTATTACTCGGACGCCGAGTCCGAAGGCGAAGACCCGGGCGGCCTGAACGATTCCC
>NZ_JAWRXB010000878.1:0-260 GCF_046535245.1 Paraburkholderia sp. SIMBA_030 | reverse complement strand
AGATGTGCGGGTGCGGCAGGCCCTGCGCGTCGCAGAACTCCTTGAGCATGCCCACCACCACGCCGGCGTAGTCATCCATGTCGTAGTTGATGGAACTGGCATTGCGCGAGTGTGTGCCGTCGTAGTCCACACCCAGGCCACCGCCGACGTCGATGTGATCGACCGGCAGGCCCAACGCACGCAGCTCGCCGTAGTAACGGATGGCTTCCTTGAAGCCGTGCTGGTAGTCGGCCAGGTTGGCGATCTGCGAGCCCATGTGG
>NZ_JAWRXB010000877.1:0-260 GCF_046535245.1 Paraburkholderia sp. SIMBA_030 | reverse complement strand
CAGTCCGATGAACCTGGAACCGAGATCGATCTCGGGCGGGTTGCCGATATCATCGCGTTGAACGCTGAAGCTGTCCGCAGGACCGCCTCATGCACTGTCCTTCGAAGTTGCGTGTTTGTGCTCCTTCCCCGGGCTGATCAGCTCAGCAGCCAGCGAATCCAGCAATTCCTGACAGCTTCACAGCGGGCGGTATCAAGCGCGGCAAGTGCCGATCTCAGATGTGCCTACTCCGGAGAGCTACATAGTGCTGCTGACCTGGA
>NZ_JAWRXB010000876.1:0-261 GCF_046535245.1 Paraburkholderia sp. SIMBA_030 | reverse complement strand
GCTGCTTGAGATGGCGGAAGACGAAGCGAAGCGCCGCGGCTGCATCGGCGCCTTTATCGATACGATGAGCCCGGACGCCCTGAAGGTCTACCAGCGCTATGGCTATGAGACGATCGGCGTGCTCGGCGAATTCGCCGGCGGCCACACCTTCACTTGGCTGAAGAAGCGCTTCGAACCCTAACTAAGCGAAGCCTGGCGCGTTTCCGCATCGATCGCCAGCGCCGCCAGAGCGGCAATCACCAGCAATCCGGCAAACAGCCC
>NZ_JAWRXB010000875.1:0-261 GCF_046535245.1 Paraburkholderia sp. SIMBA_030 | reverse complement strand
CGAGCGTCCCGAGGTCCAAGCCTTGCACCACCGAAGCGCCGGCGTGCCGGTAATCGCTGTCGCTGTGGCCCGCGGCGAGGCCTGCGCCGGACTCGATTTCAACTGCCAATCCCAACCCCGTCAGTTGCTTGACCGTCTCGGGCGTCGCCGCGACGCGACGCTCGCCGTCGAGCGCTTCACGTGCTACGCCTGCCTTCACCCGCCACCCCTCTTCCGCAACCCGAACCAGTTGGCATGAGTCTATGACTGCGCGGAGCGGGA
>NZ_JAWRXB010000874.1:0-261 GCF_046535245.1 Paraburkholderia sp. SIMBA_030 | reverse complement strand
GATAACCGATGCGCGAGTCGGCGCCGATGCCCAGACGCACCGATTCGATGTCGGCGCCCAGGTGTTCGGCCAGTTCGGCAATCTGGTTGATGAAGCTGATTTTCGTGGCCAGCATGCAGTTGGCGGCGTACTTGGTCAGTTCGGCGCTGCGCAGGTCCATGAACATGACGCGGTCGTGGTTGCGGTTGAACGGTGCATAGAGGTCGCGCATTACTTCGCGCACTTCGTCACGTTCGCAGCCAATGATGATCCGGTCCGGGC
>NZ_JAWRXB010000873.1:0-261 GCF_046535245.1 Paraburkholderia sp. SIMBA_030 | reverse complement strand
CAGACAGGGAACGCCTGCTTGCCGATTTCGGCACCGCGATCGTTGCAGACTCGAACGCGATCCCCGCGGCGATCTGGGAGCGGCTCAAGCAGCTCTATCCCGCCAAGGTGCTCGTCGATCTCGTCGCCTTTGCAGGCATCATGCTGGCGACGGCGGTCTTCAACAACGTCGTGGAGATCGATTTCGATCCGGAACTTGAGGCATTTGCCGAAGGTGCTGCGCGTCCCGTTACGTCAGGTTGAACCACGCGTGGTATTCTTC
>NZ_JAWRXB010000872.1:0-261 GCF_046535245.1 Paraburkholderia sp. SIMBA_030 | reverse complement strand
ATGCGGATGCTTGGGTGCGGCTCGACCACAGCGTCGGTGTTGGCGCGGGTGGCGCGCTCTTTCGCGCGCTGGTCGCGGTAGATCACGTAGTCGCGGGCGACTTTCTGCTCACCGGCACGCATCAGGGCCAGTTCGACCTGGTCCTGGATTTCTTCGATGTGGATGGTGCCACCCGATGGCATGCGACGCTTGAACGTGGCGGTGACCTGCTCGGTCAGGCGCGCGACGGTGTCGTGGATGCGCGACGAAGCGGCGGCGGTG
>NZ_JAWRXB010000871.1:0-261 GCF_046535245.1 Paraburkholderia sp. SIMBA_030 | reverse complement strand
ATAGCTCGAACGCACCATCGCGCCGACGGCGGCGTGCGTGAAGCCCATCTTGTACGCCTCTTCCTCGTACATCTTGAAGGTGTCCGGATGTACGTACGAACGCACCGGCAGATGGTGCTCCGAAGGCTGCAGATACTGGCCGATCGTGAGCATGTCCACGTCGTGCGCGCGCAGGTCGCGCATGACCTGAAGAATCTCTTCCTCGGTTTCGCCGAGACCCACCATCAGGCCCGACTTGGTCGCGACGTCCGGATGCAGCGC
>NZ_JAWRXB010000870.1:0-261 GCF_046535245.1 Paraburkholderia sp. SIMBA_030 | reverse complement strand
GGCGAGTTCGGCGCGAGACTTGCGTTAAGCGGACGCTGGCAACGGGGAGCCGATATGCTCGATCAAGCAATAAGGCTTAATCCGGGAGGCGGTGGATTTTATCACGGCACGCGCGCCCTAGCTGCCTACATGCTTCACTACGACAAAACCGCTCTAAGGGAAATAGAACTGGCGGATATGCAAAAATTTCCGCTCTATCATGCCGTTGCTGCAGTCATATATGGTGAAGTCGGTAGAATGGATGATGCGCACCGCGCGACA
>NZ_JAWRXB010000869.1:0-261 GCF_046535245.1 Paraburkholderia sp. SIMBA_030 | reverse complement strand
CGCGATGACTTGCGGCGCCGGGCCGACGAAGATCATGCCGGCCGCTTCGACCTGCGCCGCGAAGTCGGCGTTCTCGGAGAGGAAACCGTAGCCCGGATGCACGGCGTCGGCGTTGCATTGGCGCGCGGCGTCGAGAATGACCGCCGGATTCAGATAGCTTTTCGCCGCGTGCGACGAGCCGATGTGCACGGCTTCGTCGGCCATGCGCGCGGCGAGGCTGTCGCGATCCGCGTCGCTGACTACCACGGCGGCGCGCATGCC
>NZ_JAWRXB010000868.1:0-261 GCF_046535245.1 Paraburkholderia sp. SIMBA_030 | reverse complement strand
AAGACGCTGTTAATGTCAATCAATTAGACGCCGTCAACACTACAGCGAATAAAGGTTGGGACGTCAAAGTTAATGGCATCGCCTCTGACAACGTAGCTCCAGGTGAGACCGTACAATTCGTTGATGGTAAGAACATCAAAGTCACCCGCGACAATGATCAAGTCATCAAAGTGGCGACCAGTGACGAAGTTGAGTTCACCAAAGTCACCCTAGGGGATGCTACTAACAACACCATCTTAACTAGCAATGCAAATGGTTTAG
>NZ_JAWRXB010000867.1:0-261 GCF_046535245.1 Paraburkholderia sp. SIMBA_030 | reverse complement strand
ACCATGTAGAGGTGGTCGCTGTCCTTCGTGCCGGCGTCGGCCGGCAGCCATGCGGCGACCGCGGCCGGATCGGCGACCAGCCGGCGCGGGTCCGGATAGGCTTCCAGCACCTTCGGCGGCACCGCGCCCGCATCGCTGCGCAGCCACACCATCGTGAGCCGGTGTCGCTCGCCCGCCTGCGTGACGCGGATCTGGCGCATGAAATAGAGCTTTTGCGCGCATGCGTCATCGCACGCGCTGCGGTCGGTCATCACGAACAGC
>NZ_JAWRXB010000866.1:0-261 GCF_046535245.1 Paraburkholderia sp. SIMBA_030 | reverse complement strand
AATCTAGCCACGAAAAATTAAGTGAATCTTAAATTAGCGCCCAGGCGGGCATCGTCTGATTGCCGTTGCGATCGTCAAGCAAAAATACGATGGAAGGCGCGTCATCGAACGCGTAAGATTGACGGCTGAAGACCGGCTCGACCCGGGGCGGCCGGGTAACGTGCGGGGACATCGAGGCCGTCTCGACGCCCTGAATCATGGTTGCCACGCGGGCGAGTCGGCCAGGAAGAAGCCATGCCGGAGATGTCTGCTACGTTCCCG
>NZ_JAWRXB010000865.1:0-261 GCF_046535245.1 Paraburkholderia sp. SIMBA_030 | reverse complement strand
AATTTCGGGAGAATCTGCAATGTTGCATAACTGGTCGATCCGCACGACGCTCACGGCGGTCGGACTCATCCTCGTGGGCCTGGCCGCCGCGGTCGGCGGCCTCGGCCTTTACGCGCTCGATCACGCGAGCCGCTCGCTCGACGAGATCGCGCACGTCGATCTGCCGGCGATCCATACGCTCGACGACACGTCGTCGTACCTGCTGCGCGCACGCGTGTCGCTCGACCGCTTCCGCTCGCTGACCGAGGCCGGCAACACGGC
>NZ_JAWRXB010000864.1:0-261 GCF_046535245.1 Paraburkholderia sp. SIMBA_030 | reverse complement strand
TCACCGCCCAACAGGGAAGCCGAAACAGCCGTAAGCTCCAGAAGAAATTCGGTAAACCCCGGGCTCTCCAATAGCAGATCCTGCAACTGCTCAGCAGTCGGTACAACATCATCCCGGGCCATACGGCCTCAATTCCAAGCAGCACCGGATCGAACCCGGCTGGTGGCCGCACGCTATGCGCGCCTGCGGCCCGGCCAGTTAAACCCGGACCATCAATACCCCGGGATCTCCTACTAACGACACTACGCCCTCACCTGCCCA